>NZ_QVFI01000031.1:0-36520 GCF_003433845.1 Absiella sp. AM09-50 | reverse complement strand
TGTATTCAGTACGTTTTAATTATTTGTACTGTCTACTTTTGAGAATCGTATCACTTATCTATATGCTTTTTGTTTTTCATGATGATGAAAGAAAAAGATGAATTAATTATGATGTAAAACAGATCAATCAAGGGAAAACCTGATTGGTCTTTTTGTTTGTGCACTGTGTGGAAAATGGAAAAAAACTTAAAGTAAATCATCATTTTTCACGAAAAAATATAATTATTTTTCATTTTTGTGACAAACGCTTACATTTGTTGTATCCTTACAATCACAGGAGGTAATGCAGATGGAAGTAAAACAATTATATGAAATTTTAGAAGATGAGTATAAAGAACAAAGTGTATCCAATAGTAAACATTGGAATAAGCTGTGGGATTTGTATGTGGAAGAGAAAAGTGCCGATTATCAGACTTTGCCCGTGAAGGAAGCTATTCCACGAATGATCAGTGATCAGAATTTAAGAATACGTAGACATTTTAATAACTGTATAGAAATGGGATTGTCCATACGTGTTGGGGATATCTGTTTCATTGACTATGGAGAAGCATACATCAATGAGATAGTCTGATTATGCAACATAATTATTGCAAAAAAATATCGATATTATCATAGTCATTTACAACAATGTAATCAATAAAAGAGTGCCAAAAAACGCTTTTACCATTATCATCAAATTGATCATATATTTCCGATATATTCATGTTTAATAGCTTTTCGTAATCTTCTTTTGCTTTTGCAATCATTTTTAAATTAGTTTTTTTACTCTCTTCATCCAAAATTTTATTAAGACCTTCATATTTATTATCAAATTGTTCTTTGCTAATTTTACCGTCAATATATAAATCTTGTAATCGTTTAATTTTATCTTTAGTGGCATCTATGATATCTCTGTTTTGTGTGATTTGTGATTCATACGCACTCAAAGTGTATATTTTATTTTGTATTGCATCCATTACAATAGGCAACAGGTGTTTTTCTAGCTTTTTTTCTGCCAGACATTGATGTGTGCCATTGCCCCTTTGGCACTTAGGGCATTTGTACATTTTGTATTTTAATTTGCGATCACCACTATTTCCGTTGCTCGAACTACCCCCAAGTCGCATACCACAAACTTTGCATTTGATAAGTCCGCTAAATATATAAGTTTGATTTTTTGTTGCTTTAATTGTATTACCATCAAATATACGTTGTACACGCTCAAACTGTTCATTTTTAATTATTGGTGGGAAAATATATTTATCCCTATACAGACCTATGTAGGCTTGTTGCTTAAGTATGCGTCTATAAGTCTTACTACATAAGTCTAATTTATATTTGTTATTGATGACGCGAGTAAGTGTACGTATTTGTCTTACATCCTCAAATGTACGATAAACGTCTCTTATAAAATCTGCATCATCATTTATTACTGCATAACCGTCAGCACTACGAGTATATCCTCTTGGTAGCCGTCCGTTAATCAATTTGCCTTGAGACAACTTATAATCAAACACTGTTAATATACGCTCAGATACTTTAGCACGTTCTCTTTCGGCCAAATTTACTTTCAGATTAAATAAAAATCTGCCATCTGCTGTGGTTATATCTATATCTTCTTCGCCTATCGCTTTAAATGATACATTTAAAGGTTCAAACATTTCTATCATTTTATTTGCATCCAGTACATTACGACTAAATCTATCCAAGTTCGTAAAAAGTATAATATCATTACGCTGTAGATCATTCAACATCCTAAGCAATGCCTTACGCTTTTTTATTGTACTCGCAGATATGCCTTCATCTATATATTCATTAACAACTTCGTAATCATTTTCTTTACAGTAGGCATACAGTTTATTTAATTGAGCCGGTATAGAGTTTTTCTTTCTGGCTTGCTCTTCTGTCGATACACGCGCATATAATCGCACTTTTTGTTTAATCATTGTTATAACCTCCATTTTTATGTTAAAATGTAGGTACAATAAAAGCTATGACCGACCAAGTCATTTTATTGTACCAAGACGGTATTACCAGTACCGTTTATTTGCTCTGTGTTACCAGCACAGGGCTTTTTTTTATTTTCTCTTAAATGTTATATCTTGTCCGCTCATATTAATTGTTAATGTATCACCATCTAGTACAGCTTTAATATCAACGCTTTGATCACCTTCTGTTAACGTCATTGTGTTGGTGTCTGCATCGTACTTGTAATTACCACCACTACCATCTTCAAATTTAATTGTTGTTTCATCAATGGTCATTTCAGCTCCTTCTCCACTTCCTGTTCCTTCCCATTTTCCTGTGATAGTGGCTTTCTTTGATTCTCCTCCACATGCTGTTAAACCAAATACTACTAAAGTGCAAACTAATGCTATGAATAACTTCCTCATTCCTTTTCCTCCTTTGCTATTCATGATATGTAAACATCTAAAGATGTGTTTACTAAAATTTTGCCCTTAACTCAACAACTTTACCTATAATCTTAACAGGCAATTTTTCGATATCTTCTGCGGTATATTCCCAAGGATCATACTTGCTGTTAAATGGTATTAACATAATACCATCATTTAATATCTTAATTTTTTTGACTGTAGCCTCGTCACCATTAACTAATACTATTGCTATATCTCCGGTATCAACTGTTTCTTGCTTACGTACTATTACAACATCGCCTTCTTGCATTCTTGGTTCCATGCTGTCGCCTTTTATTTGCAAAGCAAAAAAATCACCAGTCTTAGCTAACTCTAAATTTATCTCCTCGTAATCTAAGATTTCTTCTATTGCTTCAATAGGTATACCGGCCACAACTTTACCTAGCACCGGGATTTTAATAGCATCAATGTTGTGTCTTTGATTATGATACTCTTCTGTTAATTCAGATTTATAAATATCTAGGTAGTCAGCGATTGCTTGAATCTTATCAATTCTGGGATATTTTTTAGCAGTTGACCAGTCAGATACTGTACTTGTACTTACATTAAGCAAATTGCATATATCTTTTTGGGTTTTACCATGTATTTTTAATTGATGATTAAAATTTGAGGCAAAAATTAATTTTTGCTTATCTTTTTCATTCATGATTATATCTCCCTTCGACTTGATTATAA
The DNA here is from genome assembly GCF_003433845.1 of Absiella sp. AM09-50. Lineage (NCBI taxonomy): Bacteria > Bacillati > Bacillota > Erysipelotrichia > Erysipelotrichales > Erysipelotrichaceae > Amedibacterium > Absiella sp. AM09-50. The sequence continues at coordinate 33,431 of NZ_QVFI01000031.1, read as the reverse complement.
TACTAAAAGCGAGATAATACAATTAAAAGTTGAAATAAAATTATAATTTTTATTGACAACTCACTTTTAGCGAGTATAATTATAGACAGAAAGCGAGGTGATATGGTTGAATAAGATGAAAATTACGCTTAAAGCGTGTAGAACCAATGCCGGATACAGTCAAAAAGAAATTGCCCAAATATTGAATAAAACAAAAGAAACAATCGTTTCTTGGGAAAAAGGTAAGACTATGCCAGACGGATTTGAATTGCAAAAGCTTGCTAAAATATATGGTGTATCTAGTGACTTTATTTTTTTGGGCGATGAACTCGCTTTAAGCGAATATAGAGAAAATCTAAAAAAAGGATTATATCTTTAAGCTTAGAAAGGAAGTGATGTAATGATATGAAGAAAGGGAAACGTACATTAGAGGATTTTAATCTAAATGATGCGCAAAAAATCGCTAATGCAATAGCGTATGCACTTGGACAGCAGTATCCCGGAGTGCAGTTTGAAATGACAGCAAAAGAAAAGACACCTCCTGCCGACCAAAGCGTGGTGTCTAATCGTCAAGCCCTTATAAAAAGCTCCACAAGCAAATTATAAGGGATACGAAGACAAAAAGCAAGGGAGTGAATAAAAATGCATAAATTGAAAAAGGCTTTAATTTTTGCGTTACATGATACGAAATATGACATAGTTGGATTGCTAATCTTAACATTTACTTTTGAATTATACAATTGTGTAGAACTAAGTATATTAAAAGCTATGATTATCACATTATCTTATTTTATTATCACTAATTACCAGAAATCGCACTGATAAAAAAACAAATTTATCACATTTAAATGAAAGGATCATCCAAATGGAGCAAATAATTAATATTACATATGATCAAGACCACCAGCAACCAGTGGTATCAAGTTTACAGGTTGCAGAAAGCTTTGAAAAACAGCACAAAAACGTTATTCAATCTATAGAAAATCTCGTAGCTGAAAATTCAGCCGCCAAATCTTTATTTTATGAAACAACATACGAAAGCAGAGGAAAGCGATATCCGATGTATTTAATGAATCGGGATGGATTCAGCTTGCTGGTCATGGGGTTTACTGGTAAGAGTGCTTTAGATTGGAAGTTGAGGTACATTCAGGCGTTTAACGAAATGGAAAAACAACTAAAAGAAGGTATCCCAACAACCCCAGAAGAAAAATTGGATCTATTACTAGAGGTTGCACACAACCAAAAGGGAAAAGTTAAGGAAATCGACGAGCGTGTAACAAAAATCGAAAAGGACCAAAAAATAGATCCTACACAATATGGGTATATTGGAAAACTTGTTAATAGACGAGTACAAGAAGTAAAGGCAGTCTATAAGTACACTTGGAACAGTAGCCAAGTAGGAGCGTTAAGACATGGTATCAATAGTGATATCTGTAATGCGTTAGATGCACATCCACGTACACAAATACGTGCACACCGCTTTGATGAGGCATGCCGATTTATTACCGGGTGGAATCCGTCAAGCGTAACACTTAAAGAAATCGAGGAGCTAGAAGAACATGTATGAGTTTAAAAATCATTTGTTTATGATGTTTGTAGGTTTGATATGTGGAGGTATAGGCATTGTATGTTGTTTAATCATACTGGCAATACAAAGCATCCAGTTAGGCATGTAGATAGACGTGATCCTGATTACGTAGACGTGGATCAAGAAGAAGTTTTAGATAAAAAAGTAGATCACACAGAAGAAGTGTGGCGAGAAAGGAAAATAGATAATGAGCAAAATAGAAATCATCAGTGAAATCATTAATGTGTATGACGAAAATGAGGTACTTAAAAGAAAAGTTGAAATGTTGGAGTCAAAAAAAGAAGTATCTGTAAACACTGGCGGTAAATTAAGCGTTATAGATAATAAACTGTTGGAATATGGCAAACAAAAACTGGTCGAAGATTTGCTTTATGACTGGAATAAAAGTGTCAATATAGCTAAAAACGAAGATACTGGAGAACTAAAAATAGAGTCATATAAAGATTGGTTTAGGAGAGCTTTTAGTAGTAACAACATACCAACAAATATGTCGAAAGAAGAAGCTATTAATGTAGTCGAATCTAGTTTTATGAAAATCTATGAAGAACAAAAAAGGATAGCTATCGAAAGATTTAAGCAGGAGGAGGAAAAATAAATGGAATACGAAGTAACAATTAGTCAAACAAATACAGGATTACAAAGCAATGCCGATGCAACGCTTGTTTTGGTAAAAAGCGACGAGTATAAAAAATACAACTATGTTGTAGCAGCAGATAATTATGATCAAGCGGTAAAAGATAAAAAAATCTTAAAGAATGCAATCGATAAAGCAAAACGTACACGCATTGATTTCGAAAATAAGATTTTGGATGAATGGGCACCAATTAAAGATACATTGATGAAGGCGGAAAAAATAGTAGAAGGATATAAAGATGCTTTGGATGCTGGAGTTAAAACGGTTGATGAGCAAACAAAAGAAGAAAAGAGAAAAAAAATACACTCTTATTACATTGAAAATCTAAATGAGCTACAGATACCATTTGATAAAGTGCTGGATACTAAATGGCTTAATAAATCTTGTAAACAAAAGCAATGGCAAGAAGGCGTTATAAAAAAGATTGCAGATTATGAACTTGAATATAGTTTGTTAGAGAGGTCAGATGTTGAGGATAAGGAACTACTAAAAAGTATATTTATGGATGTGTGGGATAGAATGGAATCTTTTGCAATATATGATGCACAAATGGCGGCTAAAAAACGTGCGGAAGATCTTAGAAAAAAGAAGGAAGAACAGCTTAAAAAAGTACCTCCAATTACCACCTGTGGGGTGCACAATGATATACCAAGCATGCCAATCAAAAAGGATAAGGCAGTAAACAAAATGGTATGTATAAAAGGTAGTCAAGCAAATTACGATAAAGTTTTAAATTATGCTGTAGAACTCGGATTATCATGGGAGGAATTATAATGGCAGAAAAGACAGCAATAAAGACTAGTGAAAAGTCATTAAATATATATCAAAAAATGCTTAAGGCTCAATCAATGATTGAAACGGTAGCAAAAAACATAGAAGTTGAAGCAGGTAAACAGCGTACATATAAAGCTGTTAACGAAAGTGATGTATTGGATGCTGTAAAAAAGGCAGAGCATGAATGTGGAATTTATTCCTTTCCGTATTCTCGTGAAGTTTACGAGACAAAAGAAACCAAAAATCAGTACGGAACTGTCAGTTTTTGGATGCGATTTAAAGTTGTATACAGATTTGTTAATGTAGATGATACAAATGATTACATCGATATCACATCATATGGTGATGGAGTTGATTCATTGGACAAAGCACCAGGTAAAGGCATGACTTACGCTGACAAGTATGCCCTCATGAAGGCTTATAAGATCAGTACTGGAGATGATGCTGATAAAGAGGCATCTACAGAACAAACAGAAGTAAAAGAACAGCACCACAAGAGTATTGACGAATTGGTTTATGAGTGGAGTAAATGCCGTAAAAAATTATCTGAACTTGGCGTTGACTACAGAAGTGAAAGTATATCATCGTGGATTGCAGAAAAAACAGGGTGTGATAATCAAGACGCAGACATGAACAACCCTGAAAAAATTGAAAAAGTAAATCAAGCCTATAGGACATTGATAAAGTCAAAAATGGAAGAAGGGAGCTATGAAGAATGGCTAAATCAATAATGCAGACTGATGTGGAGTGCTATGTAACGCACTCCCGTATCAATCTACATAAGCACCATATATTTTATGGCACAGCGAACCGAAAAAAGTCTGAAAAATGGGGTTGTTGGGTTTATCTTACAGCGGAGTATCACAACATGTCAGACCACGGAGTACATTTTGATAAAGAGTTAGATTTACACCTAAAAAGAGAGTGTCAAGAGCGTTTTGAGGCACTATATGGACATGATACATTTATGATGGTGTTTAACAAAAATTATCTTGGTGATGTTGATGGCTAAAACAAAGATAGTAGCTAATTATTTACGTAAAGCGATAAATGAGGATGGCAATCTAGAAGTAACATTTGAGGTAAGCAATTATCATTACAAACGATATTGCCAGGAGTTACAGAAAAAAGCGTACAGCTTGGAAATTGCAGAAGTAAAAAGCAAACGCAGTATAAATCAAAACAATTACTTGTGGGCGCTGATCCACGAGATTACAAAACATCCAAACGCATCAAGTGATGATGAGTGGGATATGTATTGCATATTGCTATCACAGGCAAATGCAAAGTATGAGTATATGGTATGCCTCGTAGATGCGTTGGATACGTTAAAGCAAGAGGTAAGAGCTTTACAAGTATTAGGCTATGAAAAGCGTGAGAATGGCACTAAATGGGCACGTTGCAAAGTATTTATAGGATCCAGCAAAATGAACAAAGAAGAAATGTGTAAATTAATCAACACAACGTTAGAATATGCTGAACAACTAGGCATAGATACAGTTTATTATCGAGATATGTTGAAATAGGAGGCATAATGAAAGGAATTTTTAAAGCTCAAGAAGAGTTACAACAATTAAAAAATGAGTATAAAGCGTTTAAAAATGAATGTGAATTAAAAGAAATGTGCTTTATGCAAAAAATAAACGAAGCAACTAAAAAGTGTAACATTATTGTTTCTGGGATTGATTACGATGAAGTATCTAAAGCTAAAAAAATATTAGATATTTCATATAACGAAAATTACATTAATGAAATTCATTTTTTAGCAGAGGAAGTTATTAAAAAGTTTATTGAAGACCCTTACTTCTTTAAAAGCAAATATATGTATACAAAAATATATGCAGAAGTAGAACGAGGATTAGATTGCAGATATAGCTGTAGTCCTACATGGGGAAACAAGCTATGTGAAATAGGTTTGAATAGAGCTTACCGAAGCAAAAATTTAACAGAAGACCAAAAAGATACTGTTATTTATTACTTAAAATTGCTCTCGGAAGCAATGAATCTGGAATATTTTTTATGATTAAAAAATACATATTGAGGTGGTAAATTGGCAGAAAATAAACGTTACTACTGGCTGAAATTGATGGATGATTTTTTTACAGAGCCAACCATTGATTTCATGCTCGGACAGAAAAATGGATGTGAATATATAGTTTTATATCAAATGTTATGCTTGAAAACTCTAAATTCAAACGGAGTAATGGCAAGCAAAATAGGTGAAATGATCGTGCCTTATGATGTCGATAAAATCGTTAGAGATACAAAATATTTTAACCGTAATACGGTAATTGTTGCTCTTGAATTATACAAACAGTTAGGGCTTGTGTATGAGGATATAAACGGATGTTTAACGATAGATGGAATAGGTGACATGGTCGGAAGTGAGTCAAAATGGGCAAGAATTAAACGTGGACAGCGTGCGGACAAACAACTGGACAATGTCCAAACAGAAATAAAAACTTTGTCTCATGGACAAGATGTGGACAATCAATTGGACAATGTCCATATAGAGATAAGAGATTAGAGATAAGAGATAAGATAAAAGATAAAGATAAAATACCTTATCAGCAAATCGCTGATATGTATAACAACACTTGCGTGTCGTATCCTCGTCTAACAAAATTATCTGATGCTCGTAAAAAATCTATCAAAGCAAGATTACGTACATATAGCATCGATGACATACAAAGAGTGTTCTCAATGGCTGAGCAAAGTGACTTTTTGAAAGGAGCTAATAATCGTAACTGGTCAGCAAACTTTGACTGGATTATGAAAGATACTAATATGGCCAAGATACTTGACGGTAATTACATCAACAAAAAATCAAATAGTGTGGAGAGCAAGCAATTACCTGATTGGTTTAATAATCAAGATTTAGCGCAAAAGGACATAAATGTGGATGACAATGAGTTAAACGAGCTTCTAAAGAAACTGGAGGAAAAATAATTACGGACAATACAAAAATAGTAAAGGCAATGGAACGTATAGAAAGTATATATTATGACACTGGAGGTAAATGTTATTTATCATTTAGCGGTGGTAAGGACAGTACTGTAGTGTTGGCATTAATCAAAATGTGTCAGGATATATACACTATACCTCCAAATGCAATACCAGCAGTGTTTTGTAACACAGGCATAGAGTTAGGAGCAACAGTTGAGTTTGTACAATGGGTAAAGGATAACTATTACGATAATGTACAGGTCATCAGACCAGATCCTAAGCATCCATTTGATTGGATAATCAAAAATTATGGCAAACCAATGAAGTCAAAAATGAAGAGTGAGTACCTTAGTCGTTGGCATAAACGTAAGGATATCAAAGCGTTGAACATGTTAATAAGCGCTGATAAAAAAAGAGCTAAGTTGCAAATAGCAAATAAAGACATGCATATGTTACATCCTGACTTTGGAATCACAGCTACAGAAAAGTGTTGTAAATACTTGAAAAAACAGCCATTTGAGAAATATGGTAAAGATAATGGATACCTTGGGTATATCAATGGTATGCGACAAGAAGAGGGGGGGGCTAGAGAGCTTAACATGCTTAATAGAGTAACCAATGGTGGAAGTATCTGTACAGCTTATCACAAGGGCATGGTTAATAAAATGCCAATCATAGATTGGACGGAAAAAGATGTGGAAGATTTTATACAAGAACATCATGTGCCACTGTCAAAAGCGTATACAGTTTATGGTCTAAGTCGCACAGGGTGTTTCTTGTGTCCATATTCCAGATTTTTACAACAAGATTTAGAAACGCTACATACATATGAACCATTACGTTACAAGGCGGCTATGCACTGGCTAAAAGATGTGTATATAGCACAAAATGTACAATTGCCATTTGACAAAGGATATGAAAAAGAACGCGTTGAGAAATGGAATAACGAATATAGTGACATGCGGTATGAAATGATTAAAAAGTATCGCCCAGGTAAGGAAGATAGATACGGACAGAAAAGTCTGTTTTAGGAGGTAAAATAAATGATTGAGAATTTAAATGATGTAATCAATACACTTGACAACATCGCACAGGATTACAAAACACATACACACGAATGGAATCAGTTGGTTGACTGTATTGGATTCTTGTGCAATTTAAAAAGCGCCATGGATAATTTAGGCGTTTATATAACACAAAAAAACGATATGGATGGTAAGTTGCTATGAAGCTATTAGGCAAAATGCTCCACAATGCCATGTTATACAACAACGTTAAGGCAGACAATAGAGTTGTTACTATCCACAACACAGACCATGACGGATATGGGTTTGTTAGCATGTATGCGATACAATCATCTGATAGCGTAGAGTTTACAATATCTAAAAAAGATTATCAGACATTATCGATGTTTGATCAAATGGATATCGCAATCAAGGACAACAAGATATCCGTCAAAACAAAAAATGGTAAGATCACAATCGCAAATCTTACCGATATCGATATGTTGATACCAAACATAGATGATGTTTATGATACGCAAATAAAGCCAAATGATTTCTTGCCAGGCAGAAAGTTTGTAGGTAATGACAAAGTAAAAATACAGTCCAATGGATGTAATTGTGAGCCAAACGGATATTTTATATCAGATAGTCATGTGTTTTATATCTTTGTAAAAGACACATATCTAAAAAATAAGATTAACATCCCTAAAGAGGCATTTGATTACATCGGAGACATGACAACATGCAGCACAGACGAAAAGATTGTAGTGTTTGCCAACCCAGAGAGAGGACAGATGTTTTATACCACGCTTATAAATGTGTCTATGAACATTCCAAAGTTGGAGTACAGTGAAATATTTAAGGCCGCTTTCGACAAAGCTGAGCTACATGAAACTTTTAAACTATTAAAGCCTTATAGCAAATTTGTTGAGTTTAAATACATCAATGGTCAAATGCACCTGTTAACAAGTGAGGAAACAAATAACTTTGATATCATTGTATCATGTGATGTTATAAATGGCACTAAGTTACAAACGTATCAAAGTATTGACAATTTATTAAAAATCATAGATTTATCAGATGTAAGTGATGTGACATTATCGTTTAACAAAAACATGTGCTTTTATCAAAATGATGATGTTAAAGCTGGATCACTACACTATAGAGGTACCGATAAAATGGAGGTAGAATAAAATGGATCTAATGAGCATGTTAAAACCGGCAACGTTGGAAGATAAGTCAAAGCCAGATAAACCAAAAAAAGAAAAGAAAGTAAAATCTGAAAGTAAACCAGAAGAAAACGCAGATGTGCAAGATGAAAAAAAATCATACACGTATCCATTTGAAGTATATTTAGCGGCTGAAAAAAGAGATGTATCTTATATCTTTGCGGAGGGTCAAGTTTACACTGAGGATCAAATCACAAAGGCAATGCTGGAGCATGGATTTTATGAGTTTGCTGGCAATGTTAAATACGATTATATCCAAGATGATAATGTGCTTGTACCTGTATTCCAGCAACACAAAAAGGGGTAGCGAGTATGAAGTGCGTATTTATCATCGTGGGAGTCGGAGGTACCGGCTCCCTCCTGGCCCGGGATATACCTAAATTGATTATTAAACAGCCTCATAAAATGGTACTAATTGACGGAGATACAGTGGAAGAAAAAAACATGGTTCGTCAATCATATCAAAGCCATGATATTGGCGAAAATAAGGCGCTGGCACTGTCCACCAAGATAAATACTTTTTATGGGAATATATGCGAGGCGGTAGATAAGTATGTGACAAATAAAGAAATCGTTGAGCTTGTAAAAAGTTATGATGGATATATACCTGTACTTATTGGATGTGTGGACAACGATAAAACAAGAATGTTGTTAGAGCAAACATATCATGATTTAAATGATTGTATTTATTTAGACAGCGCCAACAGTGAATATGACGGTAATGTATATGTTAAAGCGAAAATACAAGGCAACGAAACAGGCGTGTTACGAAGCGAGAAGTATAATCTAAGTCAAGATATACATCCAGCTGATAAAAGCTGTGAGGCACAAGTGGCGGAAGGAAATATACAATACCTAGTCACTAATCTTAAAATGGCAACAACACTACTTGAACATATTAGTGCAATTGTGCACGGATCAGCGAAAGAAGGTGTAACAATTGTTAAGCGTTTTGAGACAGTACATTACTAAGAATAATCAAATACAAGAAAACAGTACAGCATTTTACATGAAAGCATTGCTTGAAAGATGTAAAAACGAAGCCTTGGTTAAACAAATTCTTGAATGTACAACAGAAAACAGAGAACAAATAATTGATTGTGAAGTTGATCCATTCAATCATTTGGTACATGATTTTCATTTTGCTGATGTTATGACATCTTTTGATAACAAAGAATTAAATTCATTAGATGAAAATATCACGATTAACTTAATTCTTGGATGTTATTTATCGGATGATGAATACATTATATTTGGAACAGAGGAATCAATCCTAGATGCATTTTTTGGATATACAAATAGAGGAAGAAGGCTTATAGATTATCATGAAGAAAGTATATTAGCAAACTACATAAACAAAGAATTCACGGAGCTAGAAGATGAATTTTGTGGAATAGATGACGATGAACTAGTTGATTATTATAAAAATAATGAATATGAGTTGACAGATGATTATGAATTTGTCCAAATTATGATTATTTTAGATGAAAATGGTGCTCAATATACTAATGTATGTAAAATTTTGAAAATGTTAGGATTATCAGAAGTAACTCCAGGGTTATGGCATTATGTTGGATTCGGATATTGTGGATCATATGAGCTTGATTTAAGCATGTCATCAAAAGATATAGCATCAACAAGTATCTTGAATTTACCAGCTATCAGAAATGTTGATAAATATAACGAAACACTAAATACATATGATCACGTTGAAGGATATGATGATTACTTATACATTTTGATAAATGGTATTTTATCAAGCAGTAGGGAGGTGATTTTTTGAAACAGATTATAATGAAGGTTACTGAAAATAATTCCGACATACAAACTTTAGAATACGATAGTATAGAAAATAAAGAGTACTTTAAATCTATCGACATCGAAAGTTTGATTGAAAAATTAGAAACATATGTAGCAAACAGAGATCATAAAAAATTTGGAAAGATAACATTAATGGATGATGTGATCATAGGTTTTGGTAAAGATGCTGTTGTTATCAATCAGCCAGGACATAAACGTATTGTTACATATCGTCAAAAGGCATACAAAATAAACTTTCCAAATGCGATTTATATTATGTACCATAGAGCTAATAAAATATGTCAAATAGACGCATATTGCTACAAAGAATATCTTGGTAAAAAAACTAAGTTATATAAATACGCAATGCCAAACATGCTTACCGAAAATAGAATATGCATAGGTACAGCACCCAAGGAAATAAAAAACAACGATTATGTAGAAGCCTTGGAAAAGGTTATATTCACACAATACACGCATGATCACACAGATAATATAAAGTCATTTAAAGAGACAAGAAAATACTTTGATTACTTATCAAAAAATAACTTCCCATATGATTTATTGATTGACGCAAATATGACATTACAGGCAGCTGTAAAATAAAAAAAAGGAGAAAGAAATATGAGCGGTATACAAATACATAAAGGTAAATTAGTTTTAGTACAAAAAAGAGAAAATGAATTGCTTGAAGATAGGTGCAAAAGAATTTGCAGAGCCATGATGATTGGGATTGAAGGATATGATGATTATACAAGTGCTTTACAATCTATTGGTGAATATATAGTTGTCGGTGATGATCTTTATCGTGTACATGACAAAGATATAGATGTATATGATCGTGAGACAGTATTAAATAAAAATAATGATGGATCATATTCTTATTTCACGCATTTTTATGATGGTGGAACAAATTTAACGGAAACACTTGAAGAAGAAATGGAAAGAGAGAAAAGAAAAATGTTACTAAGAGATATATTAGATATGCCAGATTATCTACAGAATAGATGTTACTGTCCTGGTGAAATTTATGAATTAAATGGATTCTTTTACGATGTATACAGTGGAGAAGAAGAATGCTATAAGATTGGAGAAAATGAAGATGTTATAGCTGTAATTTGTGGTAATCAAATCTTATATATCTATAAGTCTGATGACAAAAATACGGTAAAAGATATTACAAGAGTGGATGCTACGAAAAATAATATCACAATCATTAAACAGATTATTGCACACAAAAAGCCTAAAGGTAAATTAGACAGATTTAAAGATAACAATACAGAGCAAGCCCTTGAACATCTCATGAGTATGGCTGATGCAATCATTGTTGATTAATGAGTAGGAGGTTAATATGATCAATCGAGTAGTATTAGTTGGCCGTCTTACAAAGGATCCAGTATTGCGCAAAACAGGTGCTGGTAAATCAGTAGTATCTTTTACCACCGCCTGTGACCGTAAGGTAAAGGCCAAGGGGCAACCTACAGCAGATTTTATCAATTGCATCGCTTGGAACAAAGTTGCTGATTTAATGGCACAATATCTTCACAAAGGAAGTCTAGTTGGAGTGGAAGGAAGAATCCAGACACGTAGCTATGATGACCAAACAGGAAAGCGTATATATATTACCGAAGTGGTAGCAGATAGCGTACAATTCCTGGAAAGCAAATCCGCTAGTACAAACAATGCACAAGGCGGATATACACCTGATTACAATGCAAATAACCAGGATTATGAACCAGATACATCACGAGCATCTTATCCAAATGATAATGATACGCTTAAAATAGCTGAAGAAGATTTGCCATTTTAACTGGAGGTATACAAAAATGAATAAAAAAGTACAATTCACGCATGAGGAATTGGAATATATAAAGTTAAAAGTTGTAGGATATGATGCTCGTCTAGCTAAAGATGAAGGAAATGTAAAAGAACTACAAAAATCAATAGAAGAAAAAATAAACAATAGTCTTTATGGCGATGGATTAGAAGATAACGTAATACCTATGATAAAATATGAAATCACAGGTGGATTGCACGATCCGATTAAGTTTGCTTATCAATGTCCAAATTGCAAAAAACACTTTAACAATGTAGCAATCAAAAAAATAAAATTTTGTTATCATTGTGGCCAAGCACTGAAAAAGGGAGAAAAAAATGAATAAAGCACAAGAACTTAAAAAACTAGAATCATTAGGAATACCAATTGGTGTACCGTTTGAAATACAAGAGCTTACTGGTTGGTACAAGGTTGACATAGATAATAGACAAGTATTAGAGACAACACATGGGCGTGCAACAGTACCGGTACCAGGTATCTATCAGCATCTACTAGACGGTACATGGCATAAAAGGTAATAGTATGAGAGTGACAGACGGAGTAGATGTAAATCAATTTAGTGATGATGTACAAAAGATTATCAAAGACCAAGATTATTGCTTGGATGATGATTTTTTGAGACAGATAACAAAACCAAAACGTAGGGAGGATAGAGTAGATATGCTAACGTTAAAGGATAAGATAGAGCAATTTAAAAGGGATTGTAGGAGCAATGAATACTATACAAAGGCTATTTTAGATTGTAATGAACGCATTGAGGAACTAGACGTAAAACTTAACGGATTAGGTTGTCCAAATGGATCAACTGAACCAAAATGCGAAAATGCTGGGAACCCATATAAACCAAACAAAATTGAACCTATCATGTTACAGGATCAAATAAAGTTAGAGAGAAATGAATACATAAAAAAAATGAATTTTGTAAATGGGATGTTAATGAAGATAACTAATCCAACAGATAGACAAATGATTGTTGACTTATATATAGAGAACAAAAATCATCAATATGTAGCAGATAAATACCACTATGCTTCAAGGATGGCACTGTATAAGCATGTAAATAAAGTTTTAGAAAAGCTATTCACCAGTAACAAAGATAAAAAATAAAAGAGGATACAATGTAACCAAAAAAACGTGGTATTATGATAGCATGAAGAAGCAAGGGAAAGACATATTCCCCCTATGGATTTCAGAATCGCCTTGTTTCTTCGTCTATTTCCCTTTCTTGAGTGACTTGATGGGATAGCATCCAATTGATGCTTATCCTAATCTGCTTGTAATTGCGTGGAGGTAATTATGGGTAGATTAGGGTAAGTATTCACCTATCTATGACAATACCCTCAAACAAACGATGAGATAGGCGGTTTAAATGACCTGTGTTAACCGTTAAAAACGTGGCCCTCCAGCAGGAAACGAGTTGGACTAAGGATGAGTTAGCGCACTCATGTAGGTAGACAGAAAAAAGCGCTAAACGAATTTAAAAAAAGGCGAATCTATTAGCTTGCAATGATAGTGTACGTAAGCATTGCTAAAAACCTTTCCAAAAGACTAATCAATCGTACAAATAGTATTAGTCAGTGACAAAAAGCGTTGGTAGGACATGCTTAATATTGCGCGTTGTCACGTGTTCGTCTGGCAGAACAAGGAGCCGGAGGGCAGACATCACCTTACGATGTCATTTATATCGCATGTCAACTAAGTGGCAAGTTAACAGGTAGTACCTGGATATATTAGGTTCAAGTCCTAATCGTGCGCCGCTGTATGGTCAGCGAGAAAACCACAAAGCGATATCTTTAGATATCAGCGTAAAGCTCCTAATGGGGCTTTTTATTTATTTCTTTTGTAGTATAATCATTTATAAGGGAGAAGGGACCTATTATGATTTTACATAAAAAAAGAAAAAAACTAACATGGAGTAATATAAAACCACACATTCTTAAAGTTTGGGCAGTTATCGGAGGCATTAGTATCATATTATCAATACTTGGATATAGTGTAAGAGATCTATTTGAAAAAGATTGGCAAGGTATAGCTGAAGAAAAAAATAGTGAGGCATTAGAATTATATAATAAAGGGGAATTTGAAAACTCTATTAAATTATATGATTATGTCATTGGTCTTGAAAAGAAAAATATACGAAATTTAGATGTTGTGTACTTTAATAGGGGAATGGCATATTATAAAATAAGTGATTATCATCATGCAATTGGTGACTTTACTAATGCCATAAACATTAAACCAAGGTCAAAGTATTATCTTAATAGAGCTAACGCATATGAAAAGAATGGTGATACAGACAGAGCTTTAGAAGATAGGTTGAAAAGTATAAATGAATAGTTATAAGGAGCGCCATATAAGCGCTTTTATTTTTGAAAGGAATGATATAAATGAATAATTACACATATAAATATATCTTACTAACACCAATTTTAGGGTGGTGTTGTATTGTTAAAAAGGAGACGTATAAATCATGATCATAGTATGTAAAGATTGTCAAAAACGTTATCCAGGATGTCATGCAGGATGTGAGTGGTATAAAGCTGAATTAAGGGCTACACACGAGGAAAACAAACGAAGAGAACATGAAATGCAATCCGGATACGCAGCAAGCAGCAACTGGAATTACGATAAAAGAGGTATTAGAAAATGATTGTAAATATATTAGGCACTGATTATACGATAAAGTTAGTGGACTCAATTGATGGTAGAGCTGGAGAAACAGATTTTTACACCAAAGAAATATTAATCAGTATGCAAGATGATGTACCGCCTGAATATAAAACAAAAAATTTAAGAGATATGCAAAAGCATGTGTTAAGACACGAGTTGATACATGCTTTTTTGTTTGAATCAGGATTAGATCAAAACAGCAATCTATGTGAAAGTTGGGCAATAAATGAAGAAATGGTAGACTGGATGGCAATACAGATGCCAAAGATTATGAATATATATGATAGCATTACGAATGAAGTAATCATCGAATCAAGATATATCCATGACAAAAGATCGAGAATAATCAGAAAATAAAAAAGTTAAGGAAGTGAATGTATGCCAAGACAAAGAAGCCCAAGCAGAGATAAAGCCAAGCAGATGTACCTAGACAGCAAAGGCGAGATGTTGCTAAAGGATATAGCATCTCAACTCAATGTAAATGATACGCAAGTCCGTAAATGGAAATCTCAAGATAAATGGGAAGAGGAATTGAAAGGTAACGTTACCAATCGGAAAAGTAACGTTACCAAACAAAGTAAAGGCATAGATGGACAACCAAAAGTAGATTTATTGCCAGAAGAAATACAAACACTAAACAATGAGGAGCTGACCGAGAAACAGCGCCTTTTTTGTTTATATTATGTAAGGTGGTTCAATGCGACAAAAGCATATCAAAAGGCTTATGGATGTGACTATACAACAGCAATGGTCAATGGATGTAAGTTACTAAGTAATCCTAAGATACAAACTCATATTCAATCAATCAAAGATGCTAAGATAAAACAATCCATGTATACGGCCGAGGACTACTTCCAGAAGATGATAGATATTGCTTATTCAGATGTAACAGACTACATGACGTTCGGTCAAGAAACAGTAGCAGTTACGGGAGCATTTGGCCCATTAGAAGTTGTTGATCCAATTACTAAAGAGAAAAAGATATTAACAAAAGACATCAATGTGGTGCGTTTTAAGGATTCATCAGAAGTAGATGGAACGCTTATCCAGGAAGTGAAACAAGGCAAAGAAGGCGTATCTGTAAAACTCATTAGCAAAGAATTTGCGTTGAAGTGGCTTGATAAGCATTATAGTGATGCTACAGATATGCAAAAGGCACAGTTGGAGCAATTAAGAGTACATACAGATAAGCTAAAAGCCGAAACCAAAGAAGATGAAATCATTGATGATGATGGATTTATTGATGCTATAAAAAACGCAGAAACAGGCGAATGGACAGATGAAGAAATCTAAATCAGTATTCAAGTTTAAGCCGTTTTCCATAAAACAACTCAAGGTTCTAAAATGGTGGATTGATCCTAAAGTAAAAGATATGGATGGCGTGATTGCAGACGGAGCCATACGTTCCGGTAAAACGTTAGTAATGTCGTTATCTTTTGTCCTTTGGGCGATGGAATCTTTCAATGGTCAAAACTTTGGTATGTGTGGAAAAACAATCGGATCATTCAGACGTAACGTTTTGACACTACTTAAATTGATGTTGCGTAGTAGAGGCTACAAGGTTAAAGACCATAGAGCAGACAACCTTGTTGTGGTCATAAAAAATGGAGCAGAAAACTATTTTTACATATTTGGCGGAAAGGATGAATCATCACAAGATTTGATTCAAGGTATCACACTTGCTGGATGTTTCTTTGATGAGGTTGCACTTATGCCTGAAAGTTTTGTAAATCAAGCAACAGGGCGATGTAGTGTAGATGGATCTAAGTTTTGGTTTAACTGTAACCCTGCTGGTCCATATCATTGGTTTAAAGTTAATTGGATAGACAAACGCAAAGAAAAGCATCTGATATATCTACACTTTACTATGGACGACAACTTGAGCTTGTCAGAGCGCATCAAAGAGCGTTACAAAGCTATGTACAGTGGCGTGTTTTATCAACGTTACATCCTAGGTAAATGGGTAGTAGCTGAGGGCATCATTTATGATATGTTTGACAAAGCAAAACATGTCATCAATGAGATAAAAGATACAATGACAAGCAAATACTATGTAAGCTGTGATTACGGTACGCAAAATGCGACCGTTTTTCTTTTGTGGCAAAAAAAAGCCATGGGAGATTGGGTTTGTATAAAAGAGTATTACTATTCAGGGCGTGAGGAAAGTCGGCAGAAAACAGATAGTGAGTACGCAGATGATTTGGATGTATTTTTAAATGGCATAAAAGTAGAAGCAGTCATCCTTGATCCATCGGCCGCATCGTTTAAAGCAGAATTAAAAAAACGTGGTTACTATGTAAAAAAAGGAAAGAATGATGTGGAAAACGGCATACGTTTTGTAGGATCAATGCTGAGGCTTAATAAAATATCTTTTTTAGCATGCTGTGAAAACACAATAAAAGAGTTTGCTAGTTACATTTGGGATGAAAAAGCTTCCGAACGAGGTGAAGATAAGCCAGTTAAGGAGCATGACCACGCTATGGATGCTGTGAGATACTTCTGCTATACAATAATGCGCAAAGAGGTGAAATACCAATGAAAATATTTAAGCGATTGAAAAGAGGTGCTAAGGCAGCTATGAGTGCGATACGAGAACCAGTACAGATACAAGATTATATCCAAAGTCAGTTTCATACATTTATGGTTTCCGAAAAACGGAAACTGATGTTAACAGGCGTTAGGTATTATGAGATAGATAATGATATTATAAATCGTAAGAAATATCGTTATGATAAAGCGACTGGTAAAAGAGTAGAAGATGACAGTAGAGCTAATAATAAACTACCTCATGGGATGTATAAAAATATGGTAGATGAAAAAATTAGCTACACTTTATCGAAAGAATATACATTAACGTGTGAAGATAAAAAGTACCTTGCTAAAGTTCAAAGTGCTTTAGGTAAAAAGTTCAGCTATAAATTGTTACAATTGGGATACGAAGCGTCAAATAAAGGGACTGGATGGTTACATCCTTATATAAATGAGCAAGGTGATTTACAATTCATGATTTGCCCGGCGGAACAAATCATACCAGAGTGGGAAGATAATAGCCATGAGTCATTAAAATCTATTGTCTATTTCTATGATGAAGCATATCGTGAAAACGGTGAAGATAAAATACGCACACACATGGAATATTGGACAGCGGACGGAATGACATGTTACACACAAGAAGGATCTGTCTTATTTCTTAATCGTCAGAAAAGTTTTGATGATTATGGAAATAAAATAAGTCACTTTATAGCAAATGATGATTGGACATCATGGGGAAAGGTACCGTTTATTGCATTTAAAAACAATCTGATAGAGAAGCCGGATATAAAATTTGTAAAGAGATTAATAGATGGATATGATAAATCGCGCAGTGAGGTATCAAATTATATAGAGGAAATAAGGGATTTAATTTATGTAATAAAAGGATATGGAAACGCCGACCAAGAAGAAGTACGTCAAAACTTAAATAGTGGAATATTGATGCTTGATAACGATGAAGATGAAGATAACAGTGCATCTATATTATCATCTGTAACAGATATTACAGCAGCAAAAGAACACTGTGAACAATTAAAAAGAGATATCGTGGAAGCTGGACAGGGTGTTTTAAAAGATTTGGATAAATTCGGAAATTCGCCTTCAGGCGTTGCATTATCATTCATGTACAGTTTCATGGATTTAAAAGCAGGCATTCTCAATTTACAATTTCAAAATGCTTTTGAAGATTTATTATATTTTATTAATGTACATCTAAATATCAGCACCAGTGAAGATGTTAAGTTTTCATTAAATATGAATATGAAGGTTAATGAGACCGAAAACCTACAAAACTGCCAAGTTGCTAAAAACTTAGGTATATCAGAAGATACATGGTTAAGTAAGTGTGTGTGGGTTGACGACGTAGAAAAAGAAAAGTTAGCACTAGCTGAAAATATGGCATTTCAGGATAAAGTACCCATCAGAGGTATAACAGATGAGTAAGCACACAAACAGTGATTATTGGGAAGATCGTATAGCAAGAGAGACATGGAAAACATACAATGATGTAGAAGAACAAAACATGGACTTATTAAAAATGTATGATAAAACATCAAATGCTATAAAAAAAGAATTATATGCTCTTGCTGAAACAGCCGAGGAACAAGGCGGATTAACTAGGACACAACAGTATCGTTTTAACAAGCTACTTGGCCAACAAGGGACAATATACAAACAAATAGAAAAACTTGGTGAACAAATTGAAAAAATCCAATCTGATAGGATATTGAAAGCTGGAAAGTCTGTTTACGAAAACGTTATGAAATCATTGAATATTGCAGATTTTGACGAATTGAATAAAGGAGAAATGGAGCAGATGCTCAGATCCCCTTGGCACGGCTCATTTTTTAGCGAAAGACTGTGGAATGACATGGGAAAGCTAGAACGTAATTTAAACGGTATCATTAATGATGGTGTGTCTACAGGCAAAACAGCGACAGAGATGGCTGTGCAGTTATCTAACATAATGAATAAAACATTTAATGAAACTCACCGCTTGGTTAGAACTGAAACCATTAATTATATGAATCGAAGTGCTTTAAGAGGATACAAAGATGCAGATGTTACAAAAGTGCAATGGTGGGCAGCGGAAGATGAACGTACATGCGAAATTTGTGGATCAAATCATGAACGCACATGGGATATTGATAAAGCTCCCGTATTACCATGTCACCCAGGGTGTAGATGCACGTGGCTTCCGATAATCGAAGAAAATAAGCCACAAGAGTTATTGGAGTCAGAAAAAGCAGCCATTGTTAAATATGTTGGACCAGATGCTTATACTCTTAATGACAATCTTAGAAATGGTTATAGTCTAACCGAAGAAGAAAAGGAATGGATAAAGCAATTGGATTCTGCACTCTCTAAAATGCCTGCTATAAGTGGAATAGTGAATCGTTCATTGGCATTTATGTATAGGGAAGACAGAATTAAATTTATAGATATGCACAAACCAGGATCTGAAATTAACTACCACCAATATCTTTCTTCTTCAATAAACGAGGTGTATAATGAAGATGCGGATGTACAAATAATTATCCTTTCAAAAAATGGAAGGGATATACGTAGTTTTAATCCTAAAGAAAATGAAATACTATTTATGAGGGAAACTAAGTTTATAGTAATACAAACTAAGAAAGTCGGAGACACTACTTATATTTATTTAGAGGAGGAGTAGTTATATGAGGAACAGTGACATTGAAGAGTATAACAAAATGAAATTACATGAACCTTTAAAACCAGAAGTAGTAGGGCATGTTGAATTGACAGAAGATGATATAAAAATCGCTAAATATATGAGTAGTGAAGTGCATAAAAGACTGTTAGCTTCCGGCAAGATTACTAAAGAACAATTCGATGAATTAGAAAAAGATTAAGCACTCATAAATGAATTGGGTGCTTTTTTAGTGGCAAAACCACAAGGAGAATGAAATGAATAGTTATATCGGAACAAAATTAATTAAAGCTGAGGTAATGAACTTGGGAGATTACAACAAATACAAAGGATGGCAGATTCCTGCAGATGAAGAACCTGAAAAGGAAGGCTATTTGGTTCAATACTCTGATGATTATTGTTCATGGTCACCTAAAGATGTGTTTGAAAAAGCATATCTGAAAGTGGATGATAATCCTGTTTTGCCTAGTGGTGTTTCTGTAGGGCCTGACATGGTTGAAAATTTTATCAAAGAAAAACATGTAAGCACATTAGGAGACAGGACAACGTTGGTAAGGTGTGTACTTGTGAATGGTTTTGAAATAGTTGAATCATCCGCATGTGTTGATCCATTGAATTACAATGAACGTATGGGTACAGAAATTTGCATGGAAAAAATCAAGGACAAGATATGGTATCTTTTAGGCTTTTTATTACAGACGGCGTGGAAAGGTATTAAATGATGTGTGCCATCATGCCTATGTGACAACAAGTCACAGCTATTACGATAAAAATTTGAATTGCAGGGTCGTTAAATATCACGATACCTGCATTTTTTGTGGAATGAAAACAAAAGGAAGGACCAACTATATGAATGACCCACCTAAGAGGAAGTTACCATATTTTTGCAAACATCTTAAATGACACGTTAGACGTGTTTTTATTTTACCTACTGTCAGGTATAGGCAGGCCTACGGACCGCAAGCGAGCGGTATAAAAATGCTATGGAGGACAATATGGAATGGATTAAAAATATTCTAGAAAAACACACAGATGCAGACGGTAAATTAAATCTTGCAGAAGCTATCAAAGAAATTAATAAACAAGCACCAGAAAATGTTGTACCAAAAGATCAGTACAACACTACTGCGGAAGCTAAAAAACAGCTTGAAGCTGATGTTGAAGCACGTGATAAGCAGCTGGAAGATTTAAAAAAAGCTGGGTCTGTCGAGGATTTACAAAAACAACTAGAAGCAGCACAAGAAGCTAACAAAAAGGCCAAAACAGAATACGAAGCGGCCATTACTAACATGAAGTATGATGCCGCAATAGAAAAAGCATTAAGCAATGCACTACATCCAGACTTGATGTCGGGGAAAATTGACCGTACTAAACTTAAAATCAAAGAAGATGGTACAGTCGAAGGATTGGATGATCAAGTTAAAGGACTGAAAGAAACATATAAAGATTTATTCAAACCAGATAAAACAGGGCGTACACCGAAAAATGTAGGAGTCATTGAAAACCAAGGAACAGAAAGAGAAGAACTGTTAAAATTGGCGAATGATATGTCTAAACCATTGATTGAACGTGTCGCTGCAAAAAACAAATTGGCGAGTATGCCAGAGGAGGAGTAAAATATGCCTACAGAAACTATTTGGAGTTTACCAAATTATGCCGGAGATCTATTCACGGCCGATTCCACAAATACACCTTTTTTATCCATGATTGGCGGATTAACTGGAGGTGTACAAACAGATGATTTTGAATTTACAACAGACAGTCAATATTCACTGCCAACCGCTACACAACCAAACATAACAGAAAAGGCATCATTGACCGCTCCAGATGCTAGTGCAATTACAAGAAGCCAAAACACTAATGTTACTCAGATTTTTCAAGAGGCTGTATCAATCAGCTATGAAAAGCTATCTAATCGAGGACATATGAGTGGATTGAATACAGCAGGACAACAAAATAATGTACCTAACGAAAAAGACTGGCAGATTGCACGAAAATTAGAAAAAATTTCACGTGATATTGAGTATACAATTTTTAATGGCACATTTGCAAAAGCTACAACATCAGAAACAGCTAGTAAAACACGCGGTATGCTTGCGTTGTGTGCCGGAAACGGAGGAACGAATATTGATGCCAAATCAGCTGCGTTAACACGTGCTTTATTACAGCAGTTGTTTAAAAAAATGTATGATGCAGGCGCAAACTTTTCAAACGTGGTTCTTTGGACCGGATCAACGCAAAAGCAAATTATTACTGATATCTATGCTTATGCCCCAGAAGACAGAAATGTAGGTGGTGTAAATATCAAACAAATCGAAACAGACTTTGGCAATATTGGCATCGCGTTAAACAGATTTATTCCACAAAGCTCAATTTTGTGCGCTGAAATGAGCGTGATTGCCCCTGTGTTCCAACCAGTACCTGAAAAAGGTAATTTCTTTTACGAGGAATTAGCAAAAACCGGTGCAGCTGAATCTGGACAGATTTACGGTAAATTTGGTTTAGATCACGGTCCAGCATTTATGCATGGAGCTATTACAAATCTTAAGGCGGAATAGTATATGGATAAAGATATAACCGGAATTCAACCTCGTGTTAGAGAAGAATTAGAAACATTAAACGAAAAGATGAATGTTAATATTGAAACGTTGGCAGAGGATGCCGATTTATTAACAGTTATAAAAAAAATCAATGAACTTATCACAACATTTAAAGGAGCATAGAAATGCTCCTTCCTCTTGGGAGGTGAGAACATGCAAATTGAAGAATTAAGGAAAATCGTGACTGATAAATTGAAGCTAAAACCTCATATCAAATATATTGATCAAACATATATAAATGATACAGTGGATGATGCTATTAATGATGCCTTAGATTTTATCAATTATCGTGGTGAGGATTTAGACAATAAAATAGTAACACCTGTAAAAGATCTATGTGTATACCGTTTAATAATTACAGGTAATGAAGGCGTAACAAGTAGCTCAAAGGCTGGAACGAGTGAAACTTATACAGGGGATATCCCAAAATCTATACGGCGCATTTTAAAGAAGTACAGGAATTTACCGTGAGCATCTATACAGATATGATTCCAGCAATCTTACTTGTAAATGATCCACAAGATAGTCTAAGTGGAGCGCCAATCGAAAATTATGTTAAAGTTAGCAATATAAATGTAGCTATATACAAGAATGATAGCTTTAAATCTGTACAATCTGTGAAATACGCTGAAAGTAGTCATAATGGAATCGCTATGTTTAGAGATTTTGACGATAAAAAAGAGTACCGCATTAAGATAGATGATACGGAATTTGATATCACATATTTTAATACTCAAGGACGATTTGCTACTTTGCTATTAAAAGCGAGGAATGATACATGGTAGATAACAGTGAATTTACGCAGTCGCTTGAAAAAGCAACAAAACAAATCATACAAGACACAATTAAAAATATGAAACGTGCTTGCTTGGTGGTGGAAACTGCGGCGAAAAAGAAAGTACCTGTTGATATGGGGCTATTAAGAGCATCTATAACAAGTGATGTAACATTTGATAGTGTGTCAATTGTTGGAAAGATATTTAGTAACCTTGACTATGCTCCCTATGTGGAAAAAGGTACTGGCATATACGCAAAAGATGGAAATGGCAGACTTGTACCTTGGGTATATTGTGTTAAAGCAGGAAAATACAAAGGGTGGCATTACACGGAAGGTCAAAGGCCACATCCATTTTTGGAACCTGCGAGAGATAGTAGTAAAAGCAAAGTAGAAAGGATGTTGGCCGGAGAATGATATACAAAGAACATATAAAGAGATTACTTCAGGACGTGACAGGTTTAAAGGTAACGCCTTTTTTTTCTGTTGGTCCATACCCTGCTATCGTGTATAAACATACACCAGTAAGCGGTGGATTATTGCTTGAAAGCCAACTAGAAATACGTATCATCGGAAAGGTGTATGATGATCTGCTTAATATTAAGCAAAAAGTGGTAGAGGTTTTAGATAACCCAGATATGGATTATAAGGATTACGAAGGATTTAGCTATCACAGTGAATTAGCAGGTGGCGGAGATTTATTTAACGATACAATCCAAATGTGGGAATGTATAACAATATTTACAATGACATGGAGGTGTAAATAAATGAAAAACAAAGAAGAAATTATTTTCGGTGCTGGCGAAGTCTACATGTATGAATTTACTGAAAAAGAAATCCCAGAAGATGCAGTTATCGAAACAGAAGTCAATAATGTTGGGCACTGTAGTGGTGGATTCAGTGTAGATTACAAACCTGAAAAATATGATGTCATTAATCAATATGGAAAGACGGTACGCGCATTTATTACTAAGGAAGAAATAACAGCAAAAACCGGTATTTTATCATGGGATTTAAAACAACTTGCGCTATTATCTACTGCGAAAATTACAGAGGATAAAACAACAAAGAAACGCTCATTGATTTTTGGCGGATCAAACCCAGAATTAAAAACCATCTTATTACGTTTTGTACATCAAAAACAAAATGGTAAGAAATTGCGTTTTACAATGATTGGACAAGGTGGCAATGGATTTGCAATTGAGTTTACTACAAAAGAATTGACGGTAGATGCACAAATTACGGCCATTGAGTATATCAAAAATTTTTTGGCCAGAATCGATGAAGAATTGACCGATGAAGAAGTTGCGGCATTATCTGGAGGTGAAGCATAATGATAGATTTAAGCAAGTATCTTAATCGCACATTAGAAGTTAGATTAAAAGATAAGACTATCCATGTATATGAACCATCATTGGAAATGGTAAAAGAATACTTTGAAAAAGAATCAACCGAACCTTTGTCTGCGTTCGTGGACACACAGAAAACGCTTGTGATGCAGATGATCAATCGTAACAAAGAAAAAATCACAGTAAAACCAGAAGAAGTAGAAAAGTTCCCGAGGTCTTTTGTACTAGAAATTTGCAGATCATTGATGGTCAATGCAGATAGTGCTCTATCTGACCCAAACTAAAACTCCCACTCCCAGATGATCAACAAGTTTGTGATGCTGTATTTGCTAAGTATTACAAAACAGAGGAGTGGGAAAAATCGTACAAAAATGAAACTGGAGAAATAAAGGCTATAGCAGATTATACAGGGATGCCAATAAGCACTATTGTAGAATTGCCTATCAGCCTTTTTCTTTTGTTTCGTAAAAACACCTGGATATATAATCAAACACGCTCAGAAGACGGAAGGAAGATGCTAAAAGACTTCTGGCGGTTACAACAAACGGAACCGGATATAGAAGCAATCCACAGATTCCAGGAGCGAGGTGATAAATTATGACAGGTGGTATGCAACTAGCATCACTATGGACAGAAGTTAAGGTTGATATAGCTGGCTTTAAGTCTGATATGGATAAGATATCAGTTGAGGCAAAAGCCAAAGCTAATGAAGTGTCAAAACAGATGGAAAAGACAGTTAAAGTTGGAGAAAATATGTCTAAGCTAGGCGGAACCCTCACAAAGACATTGACCGTACCTTTAGCTGGAGCTGGTATAGCGGCCACTAAAATGGCAGTGGATTACGAGTCATCATTCGCCAAAGTATCAACCTTACTTGATAAAAATGTTGTGGATTACGATAAATATAAAAACGACATTATAGAAGCATCTAGTAAATCTAAAGTAGCGGTCGGAGAATTTAGCGAAGCTGTTTACGGAAGTATTTCGGCTGGCGTTGATCAGACGAAAGCTATCAAATTTACAACAGATGCGATGAAACTTGCTAAAGGTGGATTTACAGACGGTGCTAAAGCAGTAGATGTCATGACAACTGCGATTAATGGTTATAATCTATCTACAGATGATGCTACCAAGATATCAGACATGTTGATTACCACACAAAATTTAGGTAAGACAACCGTCGATGAACTAGCATCCAGTATGGGCGCAGTAATACCAGTAGCATCCAGTGTTAACTTTGGCATTGATGAATTATCAGCATCATATGCACAGCTTACCAAAAATGGTATTGCAACGGCGGAATCAGGAACATATTTGAAATCTATGCTTTCAGAACTTGGGAAATCCGGATCACTGACCGATAAGGCACTTCGTGAACTGACCGGAAAAGGTTTTGCAGATCTAAAAAAAGAAGGAAAATCAACTTCTGAAATACTTAATACCTTAAGCAGTTACGCCGAGAAGAATGGTAAAACATTAAAGGATATGTTTGGATCGGTCGAAGCAGGTTCTGCGGCCATGGTTTCGGCGAAAGGCGATGGCATTGAATATAACGAAATGTTGGATGCTATGCAAAAATCGGCTGGTGCCACACAAGAGGCTTTTGATAAAATGGATGCTACCCCAGCTGAACAGTTAAAAGGTGCTCTCAACGAACTCAAGAATGAAGCTATAAAACTTGGGTCTAAGGCCATACCTATCGTAACAGAAGCGGCTAAGTTTATATCAAAGCTTGTAGATGGTTTTACTAGTTTATCGCCGGGCATGCAGGATAGTATAATCAAATTCGGATTATTGGCGGCTGCGGCCGGTCCAGTACTTAAGGTAGGTGGTGGCTTAGTATCAACCTATGGTAAACTCAAACCTATCATATCTGGACTAGGAACAGGAATAAAGCAAGGTATACCATTGATAAGTAAACTGGTCGGTGGACTTGGTTCTGTCGGTTCCACAGCTGTTACAACTGGTGCTGGCGTATCAAAATTAACATCAGTTGTTGGTGGAGCTGGATTAAAATTAATGGACTGTGGAGGCATTGCAGGTAAATTAGGAACAGCTCTTGCTGGAGCAGCAACATCTAGTGGCGGTTTATTAGCTAGTTTAGGCGGCATGGCGGCAGCGGCAGCACCTTGGGTTATTGGAGCGGCAGCTGTAGTGGCTGGCGGAAAGATGATATACGATAATCTTAATAAAGAAGTTATACCAGAAGTAGACTTGTTCAAGACTGAAACAAAGGCAACATTGAATACAGTTACTGGACAATGGGAATATACCACAACTAAGATATCAGAAGAAACACAAAAGCAAGTACAAAGCTATTTAAACTTATCAAATCAAGTGCAACAAGAATCAATGAATATGTATACCGGAATTACCAAAGTAACTGATGATAGCATTAAATCCATTAATGGAAAAGTTAGTGCTATGTCTAAATCAATCATCGATGCCACAAATACACAAAGAGACGAGGTTATTAAAGGCTATCAAGATATGTTTGATAATACAACTGCCCTTACAAAAAAAGAGCAGGACGAAATCATGGCAAGTGTCAATAAAGGTTATGATGACAGGGTTGATGAAACTACCAAATTGAAAAATGAGCTAACAAAGATCTATAAAGATATAGCAGATAATGGTGGTAAGATAACTCAAGACCAGCAAAAACGTATAGATGAGATATATGATGAAATGAAAAGACAAGCTGTACAAGCGATGGCGGACAATGAAGCAGAGCAAAATGTAATATTGAATCGTTTAGCATCCAGTAATAAAAGAATAACTGCTGAAATGGTAGGAGAATCTATCAAACAAATGAATAAGTTAAAAGATGATAGTATTAAAACAGCGGCCGAAAAAAGAGATGCTTTAGTTTTAGAAGCTGAAAAACTCAAAACTTTAGAAAATGGAAAATACAAAGAAAAAGCTGATGCCATTATAAAATCAGCCAATGACGAATATGACGGTGTTGTTAAAGCAGCCGAAAAAACAAGAAAAGACGGTATCAATAAGCTTATGTCTGCTCATGAAGATATGGCAGATAAGATTGACATAAGCACTGGCGATATCGTAAGTAGATGGGATAAAATGTTCGGAAAATGGGATAGATGGCAACCTGAAAGTAAAACAGCTACTGTAGAGACTATACACTTAGATACTTTTGTGCAAAATGGATACAACATGGCCTTAGAGGCTGTTAAAGGGTTCCATGCCAATGGATTATCGTATGTTCCATATGACGGATATACGGCGAGACTACACAAGGGTGAAAGAATACTTGATTCAGATGAAAACGAAGCCTACACGAGAAACAAAGTAGAAGGAAACGATCAAACTGGACAAACAATTAATTTCAACGGCAATTATACGTTTAGTGATCATGATGGCATTGATTACTTTTTTAATCAGGCTGCGTTGAAACTTAAGGCGGTGAGATAATGATAGTAAACGATATAAACATCGAAGAAATTATTGGCGTTGTAGTATTGAGTTTTGACAAACAGCCAAGAGAGATTGTTAATTATGATGACTGGATAACAGGCGCGCTGACACCTATTATGACACTGCCTGAAGAATATAGGTACAACCTATTAACAATAAAGTTGCTTGTTGTGGGAAATGATTTGGAAGATATTGAAGAAAAAGAAAGCAAACTACAAAGGTTATTCACAAGAGGTATTTTGAAAGAAGATGATTCTAAATATCTCTTTCCTTATATTTATCAAAATGGAACAAAAATGAGAATAAACAGATTGGCAAATGAAATAACCTATATGCTATACAGTCCATATATGTACAAGGAAGAAAAAAATGTCACTTTAGCAAAAAGCAGTAGCCAGGAAATAACGGTTGAAGGTACTACGAAAACACCGTGTACATACGAAATAAAAGCATTAACATCTATCATTGATTTTGAGATAAATAGTATAAAGGTACATGATATACCATTAGGATCTACTCTAGTCATTGATGGCAAAAAATGTTTAATAACCATAGATGGTACTAACAAATTCGGAGACTCAACATTAATAGAGTTTCCTTTTTTGGTGCCAGGCAAAAATACGATAAAAGTTAACAATGTAAATTGCGAAATAAAAGTTAAATACGAGCCTAGATATATATAGGCAGGAGGATAAATAAAAATGGCAAACATTACAGTAGACGGCAGTAAAAATGTAAATTTTAACAAACAGATTAAGGTTGATGGAGTACCAGCTGTAACATTTACGGCAGATATCAATACAGCTAATCCTGATCAGGTAAATGGCATGACACCATATATTAATGATCAGGTATTATACAAAGAAAATCGTACTGCTATCAAAGCAGAGATTACGAAATGTGAAGATGAAGTTTATGCAGAACAAGAAAAGATGTTAGCAGAAATTGCAGGAGGTAAATAATAATGGAAAAATTAACACTAAATGTACTTTTAGAAGGTAAATCATCCTTTGCTTACTTGGTATCACAGCGTGATAAATTAAGTGGTAAGGTTAATTATCAGATATCAAAAAACATCAAGCCTTACAACGATGAAATCGAGGCATATGATGAGGCAAGAAAAGCAATTGTAAAAAAATATGCTAATCTTGATGAAAATGGAGAACCTGTTGTTATCGGAGATAATTATGATGTGCCAAATGAAAAACTCAAAGATTTTGAAAGAGAAATCAAAGAATTAGGGGAACAGGAAGTTAATACAGCATGGAAAATGATTAAATTAGATGATTTAGAGAGTGCTGGATTAGCTCCAATTGACTATTACAACTTAGATTTCATGATTGAAGAATAAAAATGTAAGTATCGAAGGGAGGTGATCTCATGTGATACTTACTTTATACGATAGACAACATATCAAACTACGGCCTTTGCACCAAATAAAAGATTTACATATAGACAGTGTACTATCAACTGGGGATAAGACACTGTCTTTTTTGATGCCTGGCAGTCAACTAAGGGATGTATATACAGAGGCATATATAAGCACACCCAATGATGATTTTGTTATAAAATCAATTACACCATCTAGTAACGGTTGGTATCAAATACAGTGTAGTCTTAATGTGGAAGAACTAGAAAGTTATATGGATAGCTTTGAGTCTGTTGAAAAGACCATGAAAGAGTGCCTAGATTATGCTTTTTTAGGCACTGGATGGCATGTCGGAATTTGTGAAATCAAAAAGAAACGAACGATTAGACGGACCAATACTACTCCTTGGAAAATCATGCAAGATGCCCGTAAAACGTATCGTGCAGAAATCAAGATCAACAGCAAGGATAAAGTTGTAGACATTTATGAACATATCGGTAGTGATAAAGGTGTATATTTTGCGGAACAGTTAAATCTAAAGCAATTAAATAAGCAAGTAACATCTTATGATTTTTATACTCAAATAAAACCGATTGGAGCAAATGGGCTAACAATCGAAAGTGTCAATGATGGTGATCCTATATTATCTAATCACACATACAGTAAAAAAGATAAGTTATATATTTGGACTGACCAAAGATATACTGTGGCCGAAAATCTAAAAGCCGATGCTCAGGCGAAGCTTGATGAGATGTCAACACCACTTAATGCATATAGTTTGCAAATCATTGACCTTGCTAAAATATCGGACGATTATGTTGATATTTTAAGCTTTGGATTAGGCGACACTGTTACACTTATGCATGAAAGCACAAATACATTTGAAAAAACCAGGATCGTAAGCTTAGTAGAATATCCTGATGAACCGAACAAAAATAAATGTGAGGTTGCTAATAGTATATTAAAATTTGAGGATATTCAGCAGGAGATGCGAGATGCATCCGACACTATTAATAATGTAACAACAGATAACGGTACATTAGACGGTAGCAAAGTGGATAGCATTACCACATCGCAGATTAGTGATTTTGATGTACAAGTCCAAAAGGTTGTAGACTTTACAGCGATCAGAGCTGAGATTGATGACCTTAGAGTTAAAAGCGCAACTATACAGGATCTTGCGGCAGCTCTAGCCAGGATTGGTACATTAGAGGCTACAAGTGTTACTACAATCACGTTAAACGCCGAAATCGCTAAGCTTAATCAAGCTATCATAGGCAAAGCAGATATCACAGATTTAACATCTATTAGCGGTAAAATCACAGTATTAGAGAGCAGTGTCGCTACATTGGACACTATCGTAAATAGAGTTACGACATCTGATAGCATACACTCTCTTGTTATCAACGCCAGCACAGCAGTGATTGATAATGCCTTTTTAAAGTCAATCGTATCATCCAATATTACAGTTAATGATTTGTTAGCTGGGGATATTAGTACAACGAGGTTTAAGGTAAAATCTGACAGCGGTAATCTATCGATCACAGACAATACAATCCAAATCAGTGATACCAATAGAGTACGTGTGCAAGTAGGCAAAGATGCATCAGGCGACTACAACATGTATGTTTGGGATAAGTCTGGTAATTTGATGTTTGATGCAACAGGCATTACATCAAAAGGTATACAACGACCTATCATCGTAAATGATATGGTATCTGATAACGCTAATATATCAGGAGATAAAATTAACATTACAAGTGTTATACAAAAAATCAACGCGAACTCTACGTTGATAGAATCATCCCATATCTTATATGACGGTAAATCACTTGATGTAGCATTTGGTAAAATGGAGACATCTGTATCTACTGTAACATCTAATGTTAACACTGTGACAAAGACTGTGACAGATAATAAGACTAAATGGGATACAGCTAGTACAAATGCAACTAACGCCTTAAATACTGCTAATACAGTAACTAAGACAGTAAGCGACAATAAGTCAAATTGGGATAAGGCACCAACAGCACTGACTAATGCAAACAATGCCCAAAACACTGCCAACAATGCTCAATCTGTAGCCAATAGCAAAGCTAAAGTATTTAGTGCTCAACCAACTCCTCCTTATCAAGTAGGAGATTTATGGGTGCAAGGTACAAGTGGTGTCATCATGAGGTGTAAGACAGCTAGAGCAACAGGAAGTTACACAGCAAGTGATTGGGAAAAGGCTGATAAGTATACCGATGACACTAAGGCAAATGCTGTAGATACAAAAGTAACTACAGTAACAGAAACCGTTAAATCTCACAGCACTCAGTTAACCGCACAAGACGGTAAGATATCAACGTTAATCAGTGACACTACACAGGTCAAAAAAGATATTACAGCTGTACAAGGCGATATTACTACTGCAAAAGGCAATATTACAACTTTGCAGACAAACTATAGCGCTTTAGACCAGACGGTCAAAGGATTATCTAGTACAGTTGGTGAGCATACGTCAAAACTTACTACTGTCACTAACACAGTTAATAACAATAAAGCTAACTGGGACAAAGCCCCTACAGCATTGGATAATGCAAATAAGGCGCAGTCAACTGCCAATACAGCAAATAGTAAGATTGATGGTTTGGAATTAGGCGGCATAAATTTACTTATTGTAAAAAATGTCACAAAATACAAATATTTAAATAATTCAGGTGCGGAAGTAACTGAAAATGGTTGGTTCTATTCTGATTATATTCCTGTTAAAGGTTTTAAAAATCTTGTTGCGAGTGGATATTCCAATTTAGGCATATCTCCTTCCGTTTGTTATTACGACAAAGATAAAAAGTTTGTCAAAGGTATTAACAACAATAGTCAATCTTTAGGTAGATTAATGACTATTGATAGTGGAATAGAATATATCAGGTTCAGTGGAATGATAGTTGATTTACCTACTCTTAAGATTGAGAAAGGAACTAAACCTACAAATTATTCTCCTGCACCACAAGATGTAGATTCATCTATTAACACCGTCAACACTCGTATCACAACTGAAATTAAAACGGTTACTGATAAGTATGCAAGTTTACAACAAGATGTTAATGGATTTAAGACCACCGTATCTAGCACATACAGTACTAAGACTGAGGTTAGCAAGGTAAAAAGTGATGCGGCCACAGATGCAACTAACAAAGCTAATCAAGCTAAAACGGATGCAATCAATAGCGCTA
The DNA here is from genome assembly GCF_003433845.1 of Absiella sp. AM09-50. Taxonomy (NCBI): domain Bacteria; kingdom Bacillati; phylum Bacillota; class Erysipelotrichia; order Erysipelotrichales; family Erysipelotrichaceae; genus Amedibacterium; species Absiella sp. AM09-50. The sequence continues at coordinate 1,015 of NZ_QVFI01000031.1, read as the reverse complement.
ATGCTAATACTACAACATTGTTAAAATCTTATAGTACAACATCAGCCATGAATAGTGCTATCACTCAAGAATCCAACAAGATTACTACAGCGGTAGCCAGTACATATACAACCAAGGCAGAATTTAATGCTTTGGAAATTGGTGGTAGAAACATTGCTACTAACACGAATAAAGGTATTACTGGTTGGGGTTGGAGTATGCAAACAAACTCAGGCAAGACTATGACTGAGGTTGTAGAGAACGGTATTAAATGCTGTAAGATAACAAAAGATAGTACTTCTGGCAGTGGTTGGAATTATATGTCATATAGTTACATAAATGTATCTAAGTACATGCCTAACAAGAAGTATACTATATCTTTTGAAATCAAACCTTCTGTGGACACAAAATTCACTATTTCATTCAGAAATGGTGACGGAACAAATATATTCACGAATGAGCAAACAACAAAAGTTGCACCTAAAAATGTTTGGACAAAACTTTATGTAACTCTAACTACTATTGCTACATTTCCTACAATGAGCGCACAAGTTATGTATATGACTGGCGCAAGTTGTGCGGCAAACGTTTCTTATATCTTAAGGAATTTGGTTATTGAAGAAGGTACTAAACCATCTCCTTGGACACCAGCACCAGAAGATATAGACGCATCTATTGCTACAGTTGACGGAAAGTTTAAAAACTACTCAACTACCACACAGATGAACTCAGCAATCACAACCAAAGCCAATGAGATAACATCCAACGTATCAAAGACCTATGCTACACAAGCAACGGTCAATACAATTAATGGAGATGTTTCTGCACTTAAGACGTGGAGAACAAGTGCTGAACAAAAAATCACTGACAGTGCTATTGTTACGACTGTTAGAAACTCAACGAGTTACAAGAATGATCTTACTGGTAAGGTTGGTAAAACCGAGATTATATCTAGTATCAACCAAACAGCGGAAACAATTAAGATAGATGCAAGTAAAATAGAACTTACAGGTAAAGTGACAATTAGTATGTTGGA
>NZ_QVFI01000030.1:0-37994 GCF_003433845.1 Absiella sp. AM09-50 | reverse complement strand
CCCTTCACTGGTATAATATCCATCATACCAGTATTTTAATTCTTCATATCCTATACTACTCATCTGATTACATAATTCTTTTACTTCATCTTCATGAAATCCAAAATATAAATCATATTCATCATCATTCATGAAATTTAATTCATCAAACATATTCAATTCAGATCCGCTAGAATACTTTGCGATTGGTAAAACGCCGGTCATGTACGCTAATTCAACATATGTCTTACTTTTTAATAACCCTCTCAAAAATTCTAAATACTCTTTTTTATTTTCATCTGTCATAAATTTTTTATAAAAAATACTATCCCATTCATCCATTATAAAAATGAAGTTATCTTTCGTTGCATAAAACAGTGTACTTAGCGAATCATCTGTCTTTCTGACTTTGATATTATAATAGTCTATGAGATCGCTTTTCACTTTTTCATATATACTTGTAATATATTGTTCATAAGAATTACAATTTTGTGGAACACTACTAAAATCAATATAAATCACATGATGTTTATTGATATGTTCTTCAAAAGATGCCGTTTTTGCTATTTTCAAATTTTCAAATAACTCATGGGTATCATATCCTTTTGTATAATACGCACTAAGCATTGCTGCATTGATTGTTTTTCCAAATCTTCTAGGTCTAGTAATACAATAATAACAATCTTCACTACCAATTACATCATTAAATTTATCAATCAACATACTTTTATCCACATAGATTTTTTTCTTTAATACTCGTTGAAATAATTCTACAGGAATATCCGTATCTAGATAATACATATCCATCACCTCATCTCTTTTTATATTATAGACTATTTTTTCCTCTTTTACTATGAAAAAAGCATTATCTATATAATTCATTAGACAATGCTTATCATTCCTATTTATATTTTTCAATAATACAATCATGATGTTTATGCTCATCTGCATCTGTAGAATAATTAATACCAACAAACAGTATTTCATCAAAATCTTTTACTCGTTCTACATAGTTTTTCTTTTTGATTTGATCAATTGCCTCTTCTGCGCTTTTATTATATTTCAGTTCCAAGATGATTGCCGGATATCCTTTTTTCTTTGGCGTAAACAAATAATCTACAAAACCTTTACCTAACTTATCTTCTCTTGTGACTTCATAATAATTTCTTGCATATAGATAACATAATGTAATCACACATGACAAGCTATTTCACTCTGTGCACCTGTCGGCGTCGTTATTATATTGTAAGAATGGTATTTCTCGATCATGCGCTTCTTCGATATATTGTGCAACTTTTTCTCCATCCATCGCGATTGTCGCATCTAATACATTTTTTGAATTATTAACGATATCTGCGACACCACCCATACTCTTTCTTTTTAACACTCTTTGAAATTTTTCCATTAATTCATGATTTGGTATTCTCAAGAAACCATCATGATAGGACAAGAACCCAAAGACCACCATGGCGGATAATATCTCATCCCGACTGTCTAAGCGTAACTGTTCTGCACCATATCCTTCCAATTCTACTTCTATAGGAATACCTGCCACCATTTTCACAATGTCTTCTCTTACTGCATCTACATTATGTTCTATATATTCAGCTATTTCATTCATTGGCCTTGTTTCGGTCCAATAGTTAAGACAGATGCCATCTATTAATGCTGATGAATCAGATCGTGGATTAAATAAACTTGAACCATCTGATTTGTAATATCCATCATACCATTTTTTTAATGTTTCAAATGAAGGCTTCGTGTATTTCTTAGTTAATTCAATAATTTCCTCTTCATCAAACCCAAAATAATCTTCATAAATCCTATCGTTCATAAAATTATATTCTTTAAACATATTCAACTCAGATCCGCCAGAGTATTTTGCGATTGGTAACACTCCTGTCATATACGCCAATTCTACGTAAGGTTGATCTTTTAATAATCCTTTCAAAAATTCTAGATAAGCTTTTTTATCCTTTTCTTGCATAAAATCTTTATAAAAGATACTGTCCCACTCATCCATAATAAAAATAAAAGAATCATTTGTGTCTAAAAACATTTGATATAAATAATCATAGCTTTTTTCTGAAAGTTTTGGATATATGTTCATCAAATCCTCTTTAATTGTTTTCATAATGCTATCAATATAAGTATGATATGAATTACAATAATCTGGCATTCTACTAAAATCAATATAGACCACATGATGTTGATTAATATGTTTTTCAAAAGATTCCGTTTGGGCAATTTTCAAATCTTTAAATAGCTCATGTGTATCATACCCTTTTGTGAAATACGCAGCCAGCATATTCGCATTCATCGTTTTCCCAAATCGCCTAGGTCTAGTCACACAAACATATTTATTTAATGTTCTGATTCTTTTTTGAATTTCATCGATCATCAACGTTTTATCAACATATAAACTATTTCGATATTCTTGAAAATTAATGATCGGTGTATCAACATCCAAATAATACATAAGCACACTCCCTTTCGTCTTTTAACCATAATCTTTGTCTATATTATAACCTCTTACATAACGAATAACACACTTAATGTCTATTAATTATATTAATATAGATATTTAAAAATATAAAAAAATGCAATATATGAATAATCATATATCACATATGTTTTGCATCCTTAGAAAACCGTAATCGATAACTACATCTTTGACATAATTCCTCTTTAACTTCTTGCTTTGCGAATGCCTGTACCATATCTATGACACGTTTTGAGGAAAGAATTTCTTTCATTGGTGTTTCAAAGATATTGCCTAAACAAATATCCGCTTTACTGTCTAAACAGCAAGGAACGACATCTCCATTTGATAAGATTCCACACATTTGTTTCATGCCAAGACAATATCCCTCATCGCCTACATAAGGATGGTTCCTATCTGGCCATTCAAATACTTCATCAAAATGTAAAAAGGTGTAATCCGATAAACGAACAGATCCTTTTTCAATCTCTTTTATCTCACATTGGTATAAAGTTTCCAGTTTTTTCACAATCGCTTTTGTGGCATCATCTAACATACCATGCCTCATACACCATAGACGATAACTTACAAAACATCCCTTTTGAGCAAGCTGTTTTCCCACCATAACGGCATTTTCTATGTATGCTTCCTGCATGTGCTGTGGAAAACTATGGAGGGATATATTGATTTGACGTATCTTGGAGGATAATAAAATATCCGCCTTTTGTTTCAACAAGGTGCCATTGGTTGTCATGTTTACCATGATATTGGACTTCTCACATATGGAAAGGAATTGTTTTAAATCTGGATGTGATAAAGGTTCTCCCATCACGTGTAGATATATATATTTGGTATATGGCTTGATTTGATCAATCACATATGTAAATTCTTCGATCGTCATTATTTTAGGTTTTCTTTGATTCTGTATACAAAAACTGCAGGCTAAGTTGCAAGTATTTGTGATTTCTATATATATTTTCTTAAATCGCATGCTATCACCTGTTCCATAGTACCATAAATTTGTAAAAAAACCTATATTCAAAATTTAGATTACAGGGCATTTATGGTATACTAATGTAGGTTTTAAATAAAAAGGAGTCTATATGAAAAAAATATTTGAAGAAAAAGTAGAGGAAATGCCGCTTATTCTGGATGAGAATGAGTTTCATGAAGAACCTGCAAGTCAGATGATTCTTGATGTAAATGAACGTCCTGGCAACCTGCAATGGCTGTTTCTAAGTTTCCAGCACGTATTTGCGATGTTTGGCGCAACCATTCTGGTACCTACGTTAACCGGCCTTCCCGTTAGTGTTGCCTTATTTGCCAGTGGTATTGGTACACTAATTTATACGGCTTGTACGAAAGGCAAAGTTCCAGTATATCTGGGTTCATCTTTTGCGTATATTACTGCTGTACAAATTGCGATTGAAGCATTGGGTGGTAATCCAAGTGCTGCACAGACTGGATTGATGCTGGTTGGTCTGATTTATGTCATTGTTGCGATTATTGTGAAGTTTATTGGTAAGGATTGGATTGATAAATTACTACCACCAATCGTTATTGGTCCAATGATTGCGGTAATTGGATTAGGCTTGGCAGGAAATGCTGTTAAAAATGCCGGCTTTGTGGAAGGTGGCGATCCTAAAGCGATGATTGTTGCACTTGTAACCTTTATGGTTGCGGCACTTATTTCCACAAAAGCAAAAGGCTTCTTTAAAATCATTCCTTTCTTAATTGCGATTTTAGTTGGTTATATCTTATCTGTATGTTTTGGCTTAGTTGATTTTACACCAGTGATGGAAGCGAAATGGTTCGCATGGCCTGAATTTATACTACCATTTCATTTGGGTAACTTTAAAACTTATGAACTGTATTTTGGGCCTGAAACACTTGCAATCTTGCCGGTTGCCTTTGTGACCATCGCAGAACATATTGGAGATCATACGGTATTAGGTAAAATATGCGGTAAGAATTTCTTAAAAGATCCAGGATTAGATCGTACATTGATGGGTGATGGTATTGCCACTGCCGTATCTGCATTCTTGGGTGGTCCTGCCAATACGACATATGGTGAGAATACCGGAGTCATCGGTATGACAAAAATCAGTAGTGTCTATGTTACCGCCGGTGCTGCATGTATTGCGATCATCTTATCTATGGTACAAAAGATTTCAGCCTTTATATCTACCATTCCTGTATGTGTACTGGGTGGTATGAGTATTCTGCTTTATGGTGTGATTGCCAGCAATGGTTTACGTGTATTAGTAGATAATAAAATTGATTTTGGTAAACAGCGCAATTTGGTCATTGCCAGTGCGATGTTGGTGATTGGACTTGGTGGTGCCATTCTTCCAATTGGAAGCTTCATGACTTTATCTGGTACTGCATTGAGTGCTTTGGTTGGGATTATCTTAAATCTTATCCTTCCAAAAAGTGAAGCATAAGTAAGAAAGCATCAGGGTTATCTGCCCCGATGCTTTCTTTTCTTTTTCTGCTGTTTTTTCTCAAATCGTTCTACTTTTTGAGATGATACATCCTGATGATGCTCCTTTTTCTGTTGTATCAGAAATGTTTGCATGGCCTTTTTGTAAGCATTCTGTGATTTGGTGGATACGCAAGGCTGTTTCATCTGTTTTGCTATCTCTCGAATTGAACGTTTGGGATTTTTGTGTATGGATTTCTCCACCACATTGTCTGTCGAACAAAAACGTAAATGGTCATAGTGTTGAATGATCCAATGATATACCTCCTGATCATTAAATTCTTTTGGTATAACATTACGTGAAATCATCTGTCGATCATCCACATATACCTCTACCCAAATGATCCAGAAAGGATCTTCAAAGAAAACACGCAACACAATTCCTGTTTTGTCCATATGACTTCCTCCTTATATGCTGCAAACACAAAGAAGGGACGACCAAGGAGGAGGGTTACTGATATCCATAAAGGATATGTCTGGACTACCAACCAGACTGTGTTTTCATCTTTGCTACATTAAGGATACCATATCTTATTTATCTTTCGCAATCCATTTACTGATTTCATTAATGAGGATCACACTCATGCTTAATCCAAAAACAATGCCCCATTCTACGATACTTAATGATACTGTTTTAAGCAATGTATGGAAGATAGGCAATTGACAAACTGCAATCTGTAACACTAATGATAAGATTACAGTTAATATCAGCCATTTGTTTTTGAAGATACCTACCTCAAAGATGGAGTGGCGCATACTTCTCAGATTTAATGAATGAAATAATTGTGACATGGATAATACCATAAAAGCCATTGTCTGTGCGTTTTGAGAACTTGTGGTCAAACCATATCGAAAAGCTACTAAAGTAATCGTTCCGATAAAGAAGCCATTCATTAAAGTAAAGATCATTCCACCATGTGCAAATAGACTTTCTTCTCGATCTCTTGGTTTTTCAGACATAATGTATTGATCCTTTGGATCTACACCTAAAGCAAGAGCTGGAAAAGCATCGGTCACCAAATTGACCCATAGAATTTGAATCGCACTTAAACAGGATACCACCTTTGGCATAAACACAATCGCAAGGAATAAAGACATGACTTCCCCAATATTACAGCTTAACAGGTATAATACTGCTTTCTGAATATTCATATAAATATTTCTGCCTTGCTCCACTGCCATAACAATTGTCGCAAAGTTATCATCTGCCAAAATCATATCACTGGCCTGTTTACAGACATCCGTTCCTGTTTTCCCCATTGCGATACCAACATCAGCATTTTTCAGGCTTGGCGCATCATTAACGCCATCCCCTGACATAGCGACAACATCTTTACGTTTCTTAAATGCATTCACAATACGTACTTTATGTTCTGGTGTTACCCTGGCAAATACACAAATATTGCTGATTTTATCCTTTAATTCCCCATCACTTATTTCATCCAGCATTCTTCCTGTCATTACCTGATCGCTACGTTTCGCTATTTTCAGCTGTTTTGCAATTGCAAAAGCTGTTAAGGGATGATCGCCAGTAATCATGACGACACGAATGCCTGCTTGATGACACAGTTGAATGCTGTCTTTTACTTCCTCACGAGGTGGATCAATCATTCCCGCAAAGCCCACAAAACACATCTTTCCTTCAATCGCATCCTCATGTGCACTTTTCATTGTTTTTCTAGCCAGTGCTAGTACACGCTGTGCATCTGAGCTGACCTGTTTGCTTGCTTCTAAAATACGATTTTTTTCAAATGCACTCATGCGTACCTGTTTCCCATCTATGAGTACAGTTGTGCATAAATCCAATATCTTTTCCGGAGCACCTTTGGTATAAGCAATATATCCTTTATCACTTTGATGAACAGTGGTCATGAGTTTACGGGAAGAATCAAAAGGTATCTCATTCACACGAATATAATTACGTTCACATACAGCTTTATGCATTCCCTGTTGTTCACAATATGTTAATAACGCTGCTTCTGTAGGTTCCCCCATGACTTCTTCACTGACGATTGCATCATTACATAAAGCAAAACCACGCAGCAGCTCCTCATTTGATCTTTGAAGAATGCCATCGGCATAGGTACTGACTACCTTCATATGATTTTGTGTCAATGTGCCTGTTTTATCACTACAGATCACGCTGATGGAGCCTAAAGTTTCTACTGCATGAAGTTTACGGATAATCGCATGGTTTTTACTCATGACCTGAACACCCAGTGCTAAAACAATAGTAACTACCGCAGGAAGTCCTTCCGGTATTGCCGCAACCGCAAGCGAGATGGATAACAACAACATATCAAATAGATTTCTACCCTGTAGTATCGCTACAATAAACATTGCGATACAAATACCAACAGATAAAATACCTAACAGTTTCGATAAGTGTGCAAGCCGCATTTGTAATGGTGTTGGATCTTCTTCATGTTTTGACAGCATGCCGGCAATATGGCCAACTTCACTATCCATACCACAGCGAACAACAACACCTCTCGCCTTTCCATATGTAACATACGTAGACATAAATACCATGTTTTTCTGATCATGTAAATCCACTACATCATCATATTCAGCTTCACAATCTTTTTCTACTGGAACACTTTCTCCCGTTAATGTACTTTCTTCTACTTTTAAGTTTGTTGCCTGAAGCAAGCGGATATCCGCAGGAATATAATTTCCAACACTCAGTTCAATGATATCGCCAACTACCAAATCTTTAGAGTCAATCTCTTTTAGATATCCTTCCCGGATAACACTGGCTTTGGGGGATGATAATTTTTCTAATGCATCAATTGCCTTTTCAGCTTTGAATTCCTGTACAACGCCAATGATTGCATTCAAGATGATGACCACAAAAATGATAGATGCATCAATTATTTCATGTAAGAAAATTGAAATGATTGCCCCAATAATCAAAATGATGACCATCGGATCTTCAAACTGCTCAATAAACATCTGAAGTGGTGTTTCTTTTTTTTGTTTTACCAGTTCGTTTTTTCCATTCTTGGAAAGTCTTGTTTTCGCCTCCTGTTCACTTAAGCCGATATTCTCATCACTGCCTAATTCTTTTAGAACCTGATATCGATTCATACGATATGGCATATGTGATCCCTCCTTCATAGTAAAGACTATGGATATATGAAAGGAATTATGAACACTTCGACAAAAGGAGTCAAAAAAAGGATAACCAAATACGGTCATCCTAACTGATTCTATCTTTCTTCTTTTTAAAGTTTTTGACCTTATCACTTAAAACATCTTCTAAATGATCCATAAACATTTCCAGTTCATTTAAATGATAATGCTTTGGAAATAAATCAAAATAGATTCGTTCACAGGTATGTGCTTCTACATCATATTCTATACAGCTTCCACTAAAGGTCTGTACGCTGTCAAAATCTTCTAAAGCAAGAAAACTGCTTCTTAAATTTCCGCGTATTCCATGAATGTCGAATACTGCAGGACTCTGTAGTACCACAAGATCAGATGATATTTCATCTTTAAAATGCTTGATTTCTTTTTCATATGTGTGGGTACTACTGATTAATATAATCCCCTGATTCAGATGTTCAATTTTATTCAGAAAACGTTCCAGCATTTCTTTAGAAAAAGGACTGTTCTGAAAAAAACTGTCATCGATATAATAAACTTTCATACTATCTTCTGCTGAAGAATGATGGGATACCTTCATCATCGTCATCATCAACAGGTTCCTGATAACGTACTTTTTCTACTTCAGGACGTGCAGGTTTTGCTGCTGGCTGGGTAAATGCAGGCTTTTCTTCTTCCTGAGGCATTTCAAAACCAGTAGCGATGACTGTAACAATAATGCTGTCACCTAAGTTTTCATTAATTGCGATACCAAAGATTGCATCAATATCGTTTCCAGCAGCTTCACGAATGACTGCCATTGCATCTTCTGCATCAAATAATGTAACTGATTCTCCACCTGTGATATTGACGATTGCATTCTTAGCACCTGAAATCTGTGCTTCCAATAATGGTGATTGAATAGCTTTTTCTGCAGCGATTTTTGCTTTATCTTCACCATCTGCCATACCAATACCGATTAACGCAGAACCCTGATTTTCCATGATTGCACGAACATCCGCAAAGTCCAAGTTAATGAAGGCAGGTACAGCAATTAAATCTGTAACTGTCTGAACTCCCTGACGTAATACATTATCTGCAGCCTGGAATGCTTCAGTCAATGGTTTTCTGCCAATAACTTCAATCAGATTATTGTTTGATACGATAATCAGTGAATCAACATACTGACGTAATTCCGCAAGTCCACTTTCCGCAGACTGTAAACGTTTTTTTCCTTCAAATGTGAAAGGTTTTGTGACAATACCCACCGTTAACGCACCTTCATCTTTTGCGATTTTCGCAAATAAAGGAGCAGCTCCGGTACCTGTACCTCCACCTAAACCAGCAGTGATAAATACCATGTCACTGCCTTTGATTGCTTCACGAATTTCATTTTCACTTTCTTTTGCGGCCTGACGTCCTACTTCAGGATTTGCACCAGCACCTAAACCATGTGTTGTTTCACGTCCTAATACAATTTTATTTTCTACAGGAGAATTCTTTAATACCTGTAAGTCAGTATTTGCAACATAGAATTCTACACCCTTTACACCTTCGCTTACCATTCGGTTGACAGCATTACATCCGCCGCCTCCGATTCCGAATACTTTAATATTTGCCACTTGTTCAAATCGTAAATCTGTCATAAAAACAATTCCTCACTCTCTCTTATTTATCGTTATTTAGTAAAATACTTTTTAGTTTTTTTGTAAATCCGCCTTCATCATCCATGGCGCTCTTTTTTGTTACACTTTCTACAGCATTTTCTACTTCATAGATATCACAACTGATTCGTTCATCTTTACGAATATTTAAAGCTTCTTTCCAGCTATAGAATAATCCAAGACATGCGACCAAAGAACAATCTCTGGCACCAATTGTCTGAGGTACATAAATTGTTGCTTTTGCGTTAAAGTTTGGAAGAAGTTGCTGTAATGATTGAATTTCACAACCTTCTCCAGTAATCAGATAGCGAACATCTCCACTTTCAATAATTGGAAGACATGCTTCATTGACCATTTCGATCCATGCTTTCAGATATGGCATAATAGCTTCCTGAACGCCTTTTTCACTTATCTGTTTTTGTTCCCCAAGTTCACTCCATATGTAAATGACATTATCTTTGACGATATCATCTAATAAATTACAAGTATTTTGTACTAAACGAAAACCTATACTGTCTTTTAAATGATAATCTTCCCTTAAGCTTGTCAGCCATTTTCCATAACCATCCGACAACACCTCACAATTTACTAGTTTACCATGTGTAAATAAGGAAAGTGTTGTATTCTGTCGAGCAATATCAATTAATACCACATATTTGTCCACTGTCTGTTCAAAAACCGCAGCTTCCTGTGCAATCGCATAAGAATCAAGGCAAATATCTAATATTTCTAAACCAGCTTTCTCAATACATCTGGCATAGGAATATACAACATCTTTATTTGCGTATAATAGATCCACGTCCATAATCATCATATCTGCACTCTCATCAATTGGCATCTTTCTGGATGTGATTCCATTTGTGATATATTTAATGCATCCTACATTGACTAATTCAAGTTCAGGATTTGGTTTATATGTAATTGCTTCATTTAACCCACCCTGTATGTGTGATAGACGAATACGTTTACTTCCACTTTCTGGATAAACGTTTACACGTCTATTATGACGTTCTACATCTACGCTTGGAATCGCAACCAATACGCGTTCAATTGTGAATTCCAATGCTTCATTTGCTTGTTTAACAACCTTACGGATTCCGTTAACAACATCTTGCTCATCTGTGATTCTCTTGTTTTCAACACCTTTGACAGGGGTTCTCTCTACACGCAAGATATTGAATCTAGTATCAAAAAATTCACCAACTACGAGCCTTATTTCATGATCCGCAATTTCTACAGCAGCATAAATTTCTTTCTTAATCACTAGGCTAGACCCCCTTAGTATAATGTTTCATTTCATTCTTTATAATCATACCATAATTTCACAGGTTTAAAAATACTTTCGGAAGAAAACTCAAGCTTTTTTTTATATTTTTTTAAAGCCTTTTCATTCTCCAAAAGAAAAGAGGACAAATTTGTCCTTATTCATCCTCTTTCTCTATATGGAATCGATTTTCATAATCTTCTTTTTCAATATCAACTTTTTTATATTTCACCTTTGGTTTTCTACCATGGAAAAAGAAATAACCAGCAAGTCCTAAACATACCACACATCCAGCACCCAATCCATAAATAACATACATCAATGTCTGTTCTTTGTTTTCTTTTTCCTTTACATATGCATCATATTTTTCCTGGGAAATGGCTGCAGCATTAGAAAATCTCTGCAGTGTTTTTTCTTTACTGTCATATTGATAATATACTTCTTTTCCATTTTGATCTAATGCATAAATAATCGCAAAATCTTTAAAAGATTCATCTTCAAATGTCCATCCTGGAAACTTCACTTTATCCACTTCAATTGTTGTAAATTTCATATTGGAACGTGTTTGAAGATTAGCTGGAACATTCACAATAATCAGATTCTGTCCTAATACCCCAACCGGTTTATAAATAGATGTCACTTTCTGTGTCTTTTCATCATAAATATAAAAGTTATTTCCATCGTCCCCATTTAAATATAGCAATGTGATATTTTGGGCTTCACTCTTCCATGCTGGAACTTCTGTATTGTTAATTTTTATTTTGGTTTTTTCAAATGCTTTATTGTCAATTGCTGCACCTTTTACATTTGTGAATACATTCAGTTTTTTATCACCCATGGTAAGTGTTGCAACTGCTTTTTCCTGCACATAAGCTTTAATAGTATACACAGTTGTAGAGCCATCCTCTGCAGTAACCGTTACATTTATAACGTTGTCGCCATCTTTTACTTCAATTTTACCTGTACCGGATACACTTGCTTTTCCATCTTTTGCTTTCGCACTGACGTTAATGCTTTTTGTACCTTCTGGCAAATTTAATTTGTAAGATGTAGTCCCTGCCTTAAATTCTGGAGATAATTTTCCTTCACTTACACCCAGGGAAACAAGGGAACTATCACTGCTTTTAGTTTCCTTTGGTTCTTCTTTTGGTGTTTCCTGTTTTGGCTGTTCGGGTTGTGTATTTGTAGAACCACCATTATTACTTGGTTTTTCACTAGGTCTAGCAATAACTGTTACAGTTGCTGAATCAGATACATTTATATCTTTTTCGCTATCATAGTCCGCAATAACACCAGAAGCGGATATGGTAATCGTACCAGGCTGGCTTCCTGTAACATTATATGATTTAGAACTATTATCTAACCATACACTATCACTTACTGCACCACTGATATTGATATTACCGGCTCCATTAGATGCACTAACGGTAAAGTTTACACTATCTCCTACATAAATCGTACCAGAACTGGCAGATACTGATAAACCTGCCGCATGAATTTTTTCTGGCATGGCAAACATGGAAACTACCATAAACATCATGCATATTAGACTAAAAAACTTCATCTTTATTTTTTTCATAAACTTAGCTCCTAACGATTATTTCCCCATAATAGTATTTTTGATTTTTACATAATCAGCTGGTGTGATTTTTCCATCTTTATTCATATCTGCGGCTTTTAAGGAATCTCCTGTCAATTTAGATTTTCCCATAATATGATTTTTAACTTTTACATAATCAGCCGGTGTGATTTTTCCATCACCATTCACATCCCCCATCTTATAAGAAGGAATTGGCTCTGGGGAAGGACTTGGTGCTGGTGTATTATCTGTTGTACTGTTATTGCCTTTTTGAATGACATTGATCAAAGAAGCATTTACATAACCATAATCATGTGTGAAATCATAAGTACGTTTAATATCCAGATTGGTACGATCTGCGTTTAATGATCCATCCGTTTGTATTTTATACCACGTTGTATTGCCATTGACACTTTCACCAGTTACCTCTCCAATAATCACAAAAGGAAATCCTGTAACTCCTGTATTTCCACTGCCATTGCCTGTTGTATAGATGGCATCAGAAGAAGTAGTTGCTTCTTTTCGAATATTGATTGGTGAGTTGGTTGCGGCGATGCCCAGTGTATACTTACTAGAATCATCTTTTCCTGAAGAAATCTCCAGATAGTAGCTTTGTGCAGCGGCTTTCTCTCCCCAATAAGGATCAGATGCGTATTTTACATTCATACCACTGGCTTTATCACCTAAATGCGGTCCAAAATATCGCCAGTCTGCTGGATCTAAATAGCCTTTATCCACATATACTTCCGCATGATATTTGATACTGTCAGAAACATTTTTATATCCATTTGCTCCATAATATGGATTGCTGTCTACAGCACCATGTCCAAACAGATTATTCTTATCATTGGCGATTTTACTTTGTCCCCAGGCACTTTCATTAATCGCAACACCATACATCAAAGATGCATTGGCGCTATAAATATTCTGGTTATCAATAAAATATTGACCAGCGTTTGTCATTTTTGAAGTTTTCCCATTTAACACATCGTTTACACGTTTATTTAAGTCTGCACCTGTGAACGTTGTTTTTGTACGATGAGAAAGGAACTGATAATAATTGTAAAACGGCTGATTTGCGTTCACTGCACGTTTACTAACACCCGCTTTATAATCTTCAATCATATTACCATAGCTTGTATAGAAATAATGTCCATCATAGCTATAGTATTTTTTATTTGCTGATAAATAAGATGGAGCTGTTCCCATCAACTGTGTAGAAGCAGTAGAATCATTATAGATCCCTGTGCTTACATAATGATACAGATTTCCATTGGATACTTTATAATGACTCAATGTCAGATTATCACTATAAGGAACAATCTGTACATCTTTTTTATCCACAAGTCCAGTTACTCCAGCCATACGAAATTTTACTTTACCATTTGATTCAGTACCCAGATAAGCAGCATCTGCGGCATATCCACCAAAGGTATAACCAGTGGTGCCCGTGCCTACTTCTCTATAATCTGTAGTGTCATTTTTGGTATTAAAGTTTACCACACTATAGCCAGAATTGCTTAACAGCTGACCATTACTGTACACTTCTACATCTCCAACACTACGATATAATGCACGCCTTGTCATTGCATCATTGGCTTCTTTAAAGCTATCATATTCCCCTAAGGTAAAGCTATCTTCTCCACGCCTCATCTTTAATTCATATGTAGCATCATCAGATTGTGCCTTTTTTAATTCATCTTCCATATCGTTGATTTGAGGCTCTATGTAAGATACGTTACCATTTTCATCCATGCTTAAGAAAAGTCCAGTCTGATCTTCATAAGACATTCCCTCAAGTTTCTCTTCATTTTCCTTGTTTTCATCGGCATATAGCAACTGAGAAGGTACCCACAAAGAACATGCCAGGATGCCACTCAGCGATAACCCAATCAAGATTTTTGTCTTCCCTTTCATACATATCACTGTCCTTATTTAATTTATCACAAAAATATCTCACATTAATTCTATACGATATAGTGCCAAAAAGCAATTGACAAAATATGTGAAATCACTTACAAAAGCATAAAGTAAAGGAATTTTGCATATTTTCTTGCAAAAAAATAATTTTCGTCTTGCATTTTCACCACGTAAATGATATGATATCTAAGCAAATTATGTTTAGTATTGTACGGAAGGAGGTAACGGTATGTCAAAAGTTTGTGCAATTACAGGTAAAGGACCTTTATCAGGTAATAAACGCTCTCACTCTATGCGTGCTACTCGTCGTAACTGGAATGTGAATTTACAGAAAGTTAAAGTCGTTGTTGATGGAAAACCTCAAACGATCCGTATTAGTGCTCGTGCATTGAAAACATTAAAAAAGAAAAACGCTATCTAAGAGTGATATAAATGAAACAGGGCAACCTGTTTTTTTTATTATTTTTGTATGATATAATATAAGCATGGAAATGAAGAAACATATTGTATTAATCAATGCGAATGCGCATACTAGAAAAATCAAAAAGCTGTTGGCTGAAATGGAGGATACGTTTCGTAAACAGCATTTTTCGTATGCCTTCTATACAACGAAAGATACAGATAATGCCATTCATATCATGCAAACACAAAAAGAGCCATGCCGTTTTTATATATGTGGAGGAGATGGCACGCTGCATCAGGCTGTTCATACACTTCTGCATACTGCACATGAGGTGGTATTACTACCATGTGGAACAGGAAATGATTTTTCAAGAATGTTGTATGATCATAAAGATGTGTTTGCACATTTTCGTAAAAGTTTAAATCAACAGGCACAGGCAATTGATATTTTACAGGTGAATGATACGCAATGTATTAATGCCGCATGTTTTGCATTAGATCACGATATCGCCAATCATGTACATGATACAAACTGGCATTTGATTCCAAGAAAGCTCGCATATCTGATGACTGTATTACGCAGAATCTTTGTATATTCATATCCTATTCTGTCAATTACATTAGATGGGGAAAAAATATTTGAAGGAAAAGCCATCTTTGCGACCTGTAACAATGCCAGATTCTATGGTGGTGGTTTTTGTATGACACCGAATGCTTTATTACAGGATGGGAAAATGGATATCTGTATTATTGAGGGATTTTCCAGATGGAAAATCATACCAAAATGTCCTGCCTTATTGACAAAACAGCCACAAAAGCTGAAAGAATGTCACCTGTATCAGGGAAAAGAAGCGATCATTCATACCAATCAGGGTGTGAATCTGGATGGTGAAATCTATCAGGATCAAGATGTACATATCAAAGTACTGCCTCAGGCTTTTCAATTAGTTAATGAATTAAAATCATTTTAAAAAGGACTTGTGATTGAACACAGGTCCTTTTCCTTTACCCTACATCAAAGATACTAGTACCTAAGAATTCCGCAAGAATGGAGCTTTTTGGCACTGCTTTTTCATCTCCATCTTCAAAGTATTCTAATAATTTTTTTAATCGATTTGCCTCTAAATAAGTTGGATCATTCATCGGCACTTGATCTAATAAGGGAATCACGATTTTCTTTAGGATACTTAATTCATATACCATACTGGTATTAAAAATCATATTTGTTTCTTCTTGGAATGGATAGATAAACTTATCTTCATTATCTCTGACATTCTTCCAGAAGGAAATAGTTGATTTTGCGTCCCAGCCACGGGATTGATGATCTCTTGCGATACGGCGAATCAAACGATAATCACTGGTTGGAATACGATTATGGCTATCTAAGTTCATATGTGTTAATGCATTGATATATATCTTATATTTTGCATCTGGTGGGATATAGGCACTTGTCTTTGGATTTAACCCATGAATTCCTTCTATGATCAGAATTTGATCTTCATCTAAAATAGTCGGCTTGTTTTCCCATTCACGCATACCAGTTTTGAAATTGAATATTGGCAGCTGTACAGGTTCTTTATGCATCAGTTTTAACATGACATCATTAAATAAGTCCAGATCTAATGCTTCCAAAGAATCAAAATCATAATTTCCATCAGGTAATATTGGACAATCTTCTCTATTTTTATAGAAGTTATCCATAGAAATCGGTAATGGTTTTTTGCCTAAAATCTTTAAATGAATGGATAAACGTCTAGAAAATGTTGTTTTTCCTGCACTGCTTGGTCCGGCAATTAAGATAAACTTGGTATTTGGATGATGATTTACGATATCATCTGCGACAAAACCTAATTTCTTTTCTACCATGGTTTCACTCATTAAAACTAATTCATCCATTTTTCCTTCCTGAATGGCTTGATTTAACTGTGCAATATCACTGACATGTATCATTTCACCCCATCGCTCAAATTCCTGAAAGACCTGAAACAGTTTCTGTTGATCTTCAAAATGATGATTTGCGGATAACCAAATACCTGAAGCATAAAAGCGGATAGAGAAATGTTTTAAATATCCTAAATGAGGCAACATAATACCATAAAAATAATCATGAATATCACAAAGTGTATAAATGCTGCTTTCTTTACTTTTGCGTGTATCTAATAGGGATGCTTTATGCTGCATACCTATCCCATTGAAAAATGCCACGGCTTCTTTTGTTGGTACAACGCTGCGTTTGATTTCTTCCTGTCGATCGATTAGTTCCTGCATCTTTTTTTCAATTTGTTTAACATCTTTTAAACACAAATATGGTTGTTTTTCCACTTCACAGAAGATACCGCCACTTAATGCATGTTGAAGATGTACATTGCTTTGTGGAAATAAAAGTTTTACGGCAGCAATAAAAGCGAAATGTAAAGTTCGCTCATATATCATTTTTCCTGTTTCACTATCCGCATAAACAAGTACCATCGTACCTGATTCTTTTAACTGATAGCGTAAATCTCTTAATTTTCCATTATACATCACCGCATATATTTGATCTTTATCCTTACGCTTGTAAATAACCTCTTCTACTGATATTGGTTCTTCTTTTGTTAATGTATTTCCTTCTAATTGTATTTCCAACATGTATTCATCTTCTTTCTTTTCTTTATTATACCTTATTTTTCTAAATTTTAGACCAGAAAAAGAAAAGACTAGGCATCCCTAGTCTGAATCATTAATACTTTGCCTTTATGTATGGTGATATCCGCTTCCTCATGTATAATCTCATTGGATACTGTATAAATATCTTTTGTGGAAATTTCTTGTTTAGAAAGTGGATATGCCACATTTTCTTCACTGATACAACTGTCGCATAAAGCTAAGAAGCTTAAATATTGATAAGCATCTTTTTTTACCTTGTAGTGTCCTTCTTTCAACAGCTGTATACGATTTTGTTCATTCATTAAAATGATGGGATATTCTCGATGTATTAATAGGTAAAGGTTTGCTAATTCATGATCGATTCTTCCACCAAGACCGCCATATAGTATGATTTCCTCATACTGATGCTCCATCGCATAAAAGATTGCGACTTCTGTATCTGTTTCATTTTTATGTGCAGGAAGCGGCATGATATCTGTAGCTTTTTCAATCATCGCTTTTTCTTCATCGTTTACACTATCGAAATCCCCAACCGCACATACCATAGGAATATGCTGTTTGATACAGGAAATAGCGCCATGATCAATGCCAATATAGTCGTACCCTTTTAAAACAGGAACATTTTGACTCATTCCTGCCACTAGTATTACTTTTGACATAACAGTGAATCCACAGCTTCCTTAATATTCTGTTTAAAAATATAACTACCGGCAACTAATGTATCACATCCAGCTTCTACTGCCAGTTTTCCTGTTTCCGCATTGATACCCCCATCAATTTCGATACGAGTATCATAGTTATTTGCTTCGATTTCTTTGCGCAGTTTACGTACTTTATCTAACATATCTTCCATAAAAGATTGTCCCCCAAAGCCTGGCTCTACACTCATAACAAGTACAAGATCCATTTCTGATAAATATGGCAGTAATGCATCCACAGCTGTTTTTGGTTTTACAGAAACCCCAGCTTTTACACCAGCAGCACGAATCTTGCGACAAAGTGCAATACAAGCTTCGATATCTTTTACTGCCTCTAAATGGAATGTTACCATATCAGCGCCAGCTTTCACAAAGATTTCAGAAATCATTTCTGGATTATCTACCATGATATGTACATCCATGAACAGATCACTGCATTTTTTAAAGCCTTTTAGAATATCTGGGCCAAAGGTTAGATTTGGCACAAAGTGTCCATCCATGACATCAAAGTGCATCCATTTGGCGTTGCTTTCATTTAATTCCTTCAGCTGTTCACTGGTATTTGCATAGTCTAATGATAAGATTGATGGCGCAATAACTAATTCCTTCATATAATCCTCTCCTCTTCTTAATATTTTGGTTTTCCTGATTTGATCATTGCTACGATTTCTTTATAATGTTCATAGCGTATTTTACTGATTTTCCCAGCTTCCACTGCTTCCTGTATCTTACATCCGGGTTCATTGATATGAATACAATCATTAAACTTACAAGAATACAAGTAGTCTTTAAAATCAGGAATACATTCTTGTAAAGTCATGACATCCATATAACTAAAATCCATAGAAGAAAATCCTGGTGTATCTCCAACCCAGCCTTGTGCCACTTCATGTAGTTCACAATGACGTGTAGTATGTTTTCCACGTCCCAAGGCTTTACTGATTTCCTGTGTTTGAAGTTTAAAATCTGGTTCTATACGATTCAACAAAGAGCTTTTCCCAGCACCACTTTGTCCAGTCAATACACTAATTTTTCCTTTTAAGGCAGCACATAATTCTTCTGTAGCATAACCTTTTCCACTTTCATATACCTGATATCCGCTTCTGCGATAATCTTCGATTTCCTGATGGATGGGATCATCTTCACGAATTAAATCCAGCTTGGTAATACATAAAATCGGTGTAATATTGGCATAAGCAATCTGAAATATCAAACGGTCAATCAATGTTGTGGAAAAATCTGGATCCTTGCATGACATCACGATAATTGCCTGGTCTACATTGGCAATAGCTGGACGTTTTAATTCATTCTTACGCTTTTGAATTTTTTGTATCCCAATCTGATCAGAAAAATGTTCTATGGTCACAATATCACCTACCACAGGTGCGTATTGTTTTCTAAGTTTTCCCATCGCCACGCATAAATGACGATTGCCTTGTTCATCTAATACTTCATATTGATTAGATATGATCTTTATAATTCTTCCCTGTTGTTTCATGGCTGATAGTAATACAGCATGATATATGCCTCTCCCTCTTGTGTATATTGTGTGCCTTCTGCCGGATCACAGCTGATGACAACATCGTACTTAATTGTTTTCAATTCTTCTTCACTTAGTTCTGATGTAGATAATGGTGATGATACAACCACAAAGCCTTTTTCGCCCAGTTCTTTTGTGACATCTTCTACTTTTCTTCCCACGATATTCTCTAATTTCATGGTTGGTTTTGCGGTAACGGTAAAGGTGATGGTTTCTGTTTTATCAGGATCCAGTTTATCGCCTTTTTGATGTCCTTCCTGTTTTGTGATATATCCGGCTTTTTTATCCACAGCATATTCATAATTCACTTCCACTTTCAGATTCGGATTTTCTTTTGAAAGTTTAGCAACTACATCATCATACAATTCATTTGTATAATCACCCACCACAAAGTAAATACCTTTGCTGATGGTTAGTGTGAAATGCGTTCCTTTTTTCGCTTGTTCTCCTATTTCAGGACTTATGGAAATCACTTTGCCTTTTTCTACATCATCACTTAATTCTTCTTTGACTGTAATATTTTCTGCATCAAAGCCACTTAACTTTAAAGTCTGAGTAGCATCACGCTGTGTCACATTCAAGACATCAGGTACTTCAAAACTTTTCTCTGTATGGAATACACCTGATAGTAATAAAATTGCCACTGTTACACCAATGCAGATCAACGCCAGTAATACAACGATGATAACTTTGGTATAACTTTTACGTGGTGGAATTTCTTCCTCATCATCTTCATCATCCATTTCCACAATCTTTTGTTTTGCTTTATTCACCGTTTTTTTACCAGTTACCTGTTTCTTGGATGTCATAACCATTGTTGGATCTTGTTCTTCTTCAAAAACCAGTTTTTTTACATCACGATATTGTGGCAATAAACATAAATCCAGATCATGCAGCATTTCCTCAGCGCTTTGATAACGCAGTGATCGATTTTTTAAGGTTGCTTTTATGATAATGTTTTCCACCGACTGTGGAATTGTTGGATTAAATTCAATTACACTTGGCACTTCTTCACGTAAATGTTTCATCGCAATCTGTACAGGATTATCTCCATTAAAAGGAACACTTCCTGTCAATAATTCATAAAACACGATTCCAAGTGCATAGATATCCACCTGATTGGTTGGTGTTTCTCCACGTGTCGTTTCAGGTGCTAGATAATGCGCGCTGCCTAAAACTGCATTGGTCTGTGTCAATTGGACAGCATCATGTGCTAAAGCAATCCCAAAATCGGTAATCTTTACAGTACCATCATCTTTTACCAAAACATTTTGTGGTTTGATATCACGATGAATAATATTGTTTTCATGGGCATGTTGAACAGCACTTGTCAGCTGAATCATAATATTGACTGCTTCATCTGCCTGTAAAGCGCCTCTTTGTGAAATCAACTGTTTTAATGTTCTACCTCTCACATATTCCATAACGATATAGTGGCGGCCTTCATATTCTCCCACATCATATACATCCACCACATTGGGATGATTCAATTTACTGACCGCATTGGCTTCTCTTTGAAAACGCAGCAATGCGACTGGATCTTTTCCAAGTTCCCCACGCAAGATTTTTATTGCGACTTCACGGTTTAAAATCGTATCTACCGCAAGATAAACATCCGCCATACCACCTTCACCCAAAGCAGTGACCAGCATATAGCGTTCCGCAATCATCTTATTCATTTCCCCCATCCTCCTTTTCAATTACGATGACACTGACATTATCATAGCCACCGGCATCTAAGGATAGTTTAATTAAAGCATCTACTTTATCTTTTACATTACGATTGGATTGTAAAACATACTGAATGTTATGTTCTGGAACATATCCATGCAAGCCATCACTACATACCAAAAGTGCACACCAGTCGTTTTTTATTTTATTGATATCAATACGCATACTGTTCCAGATTCCCAATGCATTGATCAATACATTGCGATTTGGATGTTTTGCCGCTTCTTCTTCACTTACTTCTCCACGCTTTAATAAATCCGCAACATAGGAATGATCTTCTGTCAAACATAAGAAATCATCCTGATACAGTCCATATGTACGAGAATCTCCTGCATTAAAGATATAGGTGTTATCCTCCTGGGTCAACACTCCCACAATGGTTGTTCCCATTCCTTTTAATTTTTCATCCCGTGTAGATTGCGTAAACACCATATCATTGGCTTCCTGAATCACTTTTTCCAGCCAGCGTTTCACATCCTGATCATTTTTTAATTCTTTACAGGATAAGAAAGCCTCTTTCATATGGTCTACCGCCATTTTACTGGCAACATCACCAGCATTTCCACCACCGATGCCATCACAGACAACTGCTAACAGCGCATGATGAGCGTTCTCCATAATACATAAACTATCTTGATTATTTTTTCTTCGTAATCCCTGGTGACTGGCACCGTAATATTTCATCATCATCGCTCCATTTCTTTTTCTTTTCTTAAGTGTTTTACACGCAGCTGTCCACATGCCGCATCAATATCTGCGCCATGCTCTTTACGAATGGTACAACGCACACCTTTTTTCATCAGGGCATCATAGAATACCATTGCTTCTTCATATTTTACACCTTTAAAACCATTTTCATCCACTGCGTTATATGGAATCAGGTTGACATAGGCATTTAAACCTTTCATTAACTTCGCTAATTGATCCACATGTACCTTTTGATCATTCACACCCTTTAACAGGATATATTCAAACGTTAAACGACGATTGTTTTCACTTGCATATTGATGAATTGCCTTCATCAGTTCTTCTAAAGGATATGCTTTATTTATTGGCATCAGCTCATTACGCAACTCATTGTTAGGCGCATGTAAAGAAACTGCCAGATTGTATTGGGTATGTTCTTTGGAGAATTCATAAATTTTAGGCACAACTCCACATGTGGAAATTGTAATATGACGTGCACCAATCCCTAAGCCACGATCATGATTCACCGTTGAAAGAAAATTCATGACATTTTCATAGTTGTCAAATGGTTCACCTGTACCCATGACTACGATATGACTTAAACGATCCTGCGTTTTATCCAGATCCTGTTGTACATACAGCACCTGCGCTACCATTTCACCACTTGTCAAATTTCTTTTTTTCTTCGTTAGTCCACTTGCACAAAAAGCACAGGCCATATTACAACCGACCTGGCTGGTTACACAAATGCTCTTCCCATAATCAAACTGCATCAGTACACTTTCAATCAAGGAACCATCTTCCAAAGCAAATAGATATTTACAAGTTCCATCACTTGATACCTGTTTATCACGCAACTCTAAAGGCTTTAACTGATAGTTTTCTTTCAGCACTTCTCTTGTATCTTTTGATAAATCACTCATATCATCAATGGATGTGACACGTTTGCGATACAGCCATTGAAAAATCTGATGTCCGCGAAACTTTTTCCATCCATGTTCTAAAGCTAATTCACTCATTTCTTCATAATTGAAATCATATAAACTTTTCATTTTATCACCGCTTATTATTTTAACATAGAAACGCACAGAGAACATATACAAAACACGATTTTAAGGAAACTTTTAGATTTGTATTTATGAATCATCCCAATCTATACCATCATTTATAAAACTAATGGACATCACTGTTTTTGTATGTGGTAAATAATCCACAATACAATACCCATCCTGTGCATCATCACGCATTTTATAACTGGAGGAATCAAAAATCCACAAATCTCCAAACTCATCATACCCTTTTATCTGCGTATAAAATATGCTTCTTGAAGTATGTTTACGCACGCTGCTGCAATGGAAAAGCATAACCTGATCTGGTTCGTCAAGATACGTTAAATCTTGTAAATGGGTTATGATCTCCACACCTCCCCCAATTATAGAAAATATCCCCATTCCTGTAAGTAACAACATAAAAACAAGGGATATCATACCATTGGATACTGTTTTAAGTTTCCACCATCGTTTGATTTTTGGAAAAAGGATAATCATAGCGATAAATGAAAAGATGCCAAATACAAAAATGATCCAGTCCTCTGCTTTCCCCCTGTCTGTTTCAAATGGTCGAGCAATTGCATACATTCCAATAACAATCCATATAAAGGCAACACATAATAACACGAACTTCAAAACAAGCATCCCCATATCCTGAAAACTGGCATGATTGTATTGATTTCTTTTCTTCAACATATGATAAGTTATAAAACAAAAGACAGCACCTGCACATAAATAAAAAATCGCCCTTACAAAGCCCAAATAAAAACCTAAACGTTTATCAACAAAATGAAAGGTAATTGTAATCGCAAAACAAATACATAAAATAAGCAATACCGTTAAAATATTTAGCTTTTTTTCTCTATTCAAATCTTTTCACCTCTTTATACTGTATTGTTAAATGATACGAAATATCCACATAAAAAGCTATGATTTTTTATTTTTTCAGATATACAGTATCACTTCTGTAAGATTCTTTATATTTTTACACCTTATTTCCAAAAACTATAAAATTATATGTATGGAATAAGATGTCTTAAAGCATAGTTTCATTAGATGAAATAAAAACAGCGCTTGGCTGTTTTATTTGTGAATTAATGATTGTAATTCTTCCAATGTATCACATGTAAATATAAGATCAGCTATTTCTTCTAATTGTGAAGAATTTAAGGAATACAGCCAATCACTTGCATCCTGATGGTATTTCTTCAGGATTTGTTTACTTACGACTTTTAAAATCCCTTTCAATTCTCCTACATTTTTTTGCCATTATCTAATGCAACTTCACAATTTGAGTTTCTAATGTAACTTGAATTTTCATCATCTCCGATAAACAAACACTTTGCTATGATATCATCGGTATATGGCAAAAATCTTTTTCTGACCTTCTTTTTTTCTTCCGTCATTTTGTATCCTCTCTTTCTAGGTAAAAATCCCTACATATAATACATACGTAAAAAGAGGTCAAAAATCCTAAAAAAATTAAAAAAAAGCAAAACAACCTATATGTAATTATTAAAAAGCACAATCTGATTCACAGACTATGCTTTTCCTTGCTTCATATTTTCGATTTCCTTTTGTTTTTCACTTAGATATTCCCAACGTTCCATCATTTCTTCTAACTTTTGTTCAAGGGCTGCTCGCTCATCACTTAAAGCGTTCAGCTTCACAAAATCATCACTGCATGCTTCCATTTCTTTATCAATCGCATCCATTTGTCCCTGCACTTTATCCATTTCCTCATCCATGTTTTCTAATTCGCGTTTTTCCTTAGAAGACATACGAAGGGTCTGCATGGCTTTATTTTCAGTCTTTGTATCATTTGTTTTCGTTATCGTTTTTACCTGATTGATATCAGATAATTCCATATACGCACTGTATCCACCGATAAAGGACTTGATGGTTCCATCTGCCTGAAAGATAAATAATGAATCACAGATTCTGTCTAGGAAATAACGATCATGACTCACAACCAGCAGTGCCCCATTGAAAGCATCAAGGTAATCTTCTAAAATCTGTAAAGTCGCAATATCTAAATCGTTGGTCGGTTCATCTAAAAATAAGATATTCGGTGCGCTCATTAGCACTTTCAAAAGATATAAACGTCTTTTTTCTCCACCAGATAACCGCCCGATGTTGGTATATTGCATTTTTGAATCAAACAGGAATCGTTCCAGCATCTGGGAGGCACTGTAGGTTCCATCATTTGTTTTGATTTCATTGCTTGTTTCTTTGATATAATCAAGAATACGCATATCAGGGTCCATCTCTTCATGACCTTGTTTAAAGTAAGCAATTTTTACGGTTTCTCCATGGATAACACTTCCTGTATCCGGTGTGATTTCTTTCGCAAGAATATGCAAAAGCGTACTTTTTCCACACCCATTTGGTCCGATAATTCCGATTCGATCATTGCGTTTCATACGATAAGAAAAATCATGGAATAATACATGACCATCGTATTGTTTGGCAATCTGTTCGATTTCAATCGTTTTCTTTCCTAGGCGGGATGTCAAGGTATCCAAGGTTACATTTTCATCTGTTTTTACATCTTCGATTGCGCTCATATCATAAAAACGCTGTAAACGTTCTTTGCTTTTGGTGCCTCGTGCCTGTACGCCAGCACGCACCCATTCCAGTTCTTTTCTAAGAATACTTTTTCGTTTCTTTTCCTGAGATAATGCAATCTTCATCCGTTCCTCTTTCATTTCCAGATATTGAGAATAATTCGCATCATAACTATACAGATTACCACGATCTATTTCTATCATCTTTGTACACACACGTTCTAAGAAATAACGATCATGTGTGACCATAAAAATCGCTTTACTGTATTTTTTCAGATAATTTTCCAGCCATTCAATCATGGTGTTATCTAAATGATTGGTCGGCTCATCCAGCAATAATAAATCACAAGGCTTTAATAGCGCTCTGGCAAGTGCCACACGTTTACGCTGTCCGCCACTTAAGACATTGACTTTCTGGGTAACATCCTGAATGCCAAGTTTGCCTAAAATACTTTTGGCTTCATATTCCTGAATATCCTTATCCATCGCTAATATCTGATGCAGTATTGTTTCATGTTCTTCAAACACCGGTTCCTGCGGCAAATAGGATATACGTAAACCATTTTTCTTTAAGATGGTACCTTTTTCAATTTGTTCCTCACCAATCAGTATCTTCAACAAGGTTGTTTTTCCTGTACCATTCACACCAATCAATGCGATTTTATCTTTATCTTCTATCGTAAATCCAGCATCCATCAGGATTTCTTTAACATTTTGATGCTTTGTGATATGTTCTGCAGTTATTAACATTTGCTTCACCACTTTCCATCGTCTATTTTATCACAAACAAATAGGCTTCCACCATCGAATCTTGTAAATCATATGAGAAAGATGGGAAAAAAGCATAAATTGTGTAGCGTATTTCTAATTTTTTGTTCCTTATCGCGTTATTATAAAAAGTATTGTATAATGAAATATGCGATAAAGGATGTGATCAGTGTATGATGATAGGAATTGATTTAGGTACCAGCAATTCGCTGGCATGTTGTTTCAAAGATGGGAAATGTGTCTTGATTCCAAATCGTTTCCATGAATATTTAACACCCTCTGCCATCAGTATCATGGATGATGGGACAGTGGAAGTAGGAAAAATTGCAAAGCAGCGAAAAATATCACATCCGGATGTGAGTGCAACCAATTTCAAGCGTGATATGGGCAGTGATAAAATTTATAAACTCGGTGATAAATCTTTTACGCCGATAGAGCTATCTTCACTGGTAATCAAATCACTGGTTGAAGATGCTCGTATATTTTTAAATGAAGATATTGAGGAAGCGATTATCAGTGTGCCTGCATATTTTGATGATACAAAGAGAAATGCTACCAAATTAGCCGGTGAGCTTGCAGGTATTAAAGTGGAGCGGATTATCAATGAGCCAAGTGCTGCGGCATTATATGAGCATATGATGGATACCATAGAAAAAACTTATATGGTCTTTGATTTTGGTGGTGGTACGCTAGATATTTCCATTGTGGATGCCTTTGATAATATCATTGAAATTATTGCGGTAAGTGGAGATAATCATCTAGGTGGAAATGATTTTGATGAGGCTTTGTTAGAGTATTTTCTGATGGAGCATAATCTGCTTGGAAAATTAGATATTCATACCCACTCTGTTGCTAGAAAACAGGCAGAATTATGCAAGATTGCATTAAGTACGCAAAAAGAAGCGCAATTTCAATTACATGTGGAAGATCAATTATATACAAGTATTATCACAAGAGAAAAGCTTATTGCCATATGTGCAAAATTGTTTAAAAGAATCTCCATACCTATGAAAAGAGCGCTGTCTGACAGTCATTATGCCATTTCAGATATTGATGAAATCATTATGGTTGGCGGCTCCAGTAAGATGTGTATCGTTCAGGATTTTGTGAAACAATTGATGCATAAGCAACCTGTTGTATCGATGGACTGTGATACTTATATTGCCATGGGATGTGGTATCGCCGCAGGTATAAAAATGCGTAAAGATGATATCAAAGATGTTATTCTAACGGATATCTGTCCATTTTCTTTAGGCATTGATGTCATCAATCATGATCTAAATGATCATCGCATGTTATTTTCCACCATCATTGCGCGCAATACTACCTTACCAGCCAGTCGTACGCAAACCTACTATACAGCACATGATCGTCAAAAAACTATTGAATGCAATATCTATCAGGGAGAAAGCATGTATTGTGATGAAAATCTGTTTCTTGGTTCTTTAGACATTGACATTCCTCCAAGGCCAAAGGGTGAAATCATTATTCAAGTAACCTTTCGTTATGATATCAATGGTATTTTAGATATCGAAGTATATGTGCCTGCCACAAATGAAACAATATCAAAAGTGATCATTAATGAAAAATGTCAGTTAAGTGAAGTGGAAAAGGCTAAAAGACTGGAGGCTTTAAAACAGTTTACACTCCATCAAACAAATGATATGCAGCTTGCGGAGCTGATTTCAAAAGGAGAAAGTCTGTTTTATCAATGTAGTAATGAAACCCGTTCTCAAGTGATGGCAGCAGTAAATTATCTTAAAAAAATAAAAAACAGCAATCACATCAGTCAACAGAAAAAAGGAATGGAAGATATACAAAACTTCTTCCAACAAGTAGAATCCAGCTTGTATCAGGACCCTTTTCAAAACGATATAGATGATTTTCTTTCTGGCGAAGTTAAGCAAAGAAACTGGATGAATTAAAAAAGACAAGCGATAATTGCTTGTCTTTTCAATTTAAGTCAAATTCTTTAATATGTTTTCCAAAGGATATTAAATCATCGCCTTTATATTTTAGTATTCCTTCTTCTCCACAACATACAGAATCAAAAACCATGGGCCATACAAGAAATGAACGTTTCTTTCCATCTTCTAATTGAAACGTTAATTCATAATCTTCTTCTATAAGTGATGCACCTGATGCTGTTGGTGAGTGATGCAGAATATTTTTTTCTATTAAAATGGCATGACACTGTATTTTTTTTCGTATGTGCTCGCGTAGAGCGATAAGCCGCAAGGATCATCAACCCAAACATTAACACATTGATTATCCATATAAGGTGCTCCATAAAATCCATTAGCGTATTCTCATACCTTTCGGATATTTATTTTTTATGACCATGCCATCTCCTTTTCCAAAACCAATTGGATGATGATGCCAGCTTAATGCAATAAAACCTTTATAACCTGATACAGACAGCTGGTTCCCTTCCAAAAAAGCATGACATTCATCTTCACTCATATCATAAATATGTTGATAACGGTTTTGTAGAAGTGATGCTGTATAAAAATGTTGATGTGGTTCTATTCGATTTTTTATGATTTCTCCAGCAAGGATTCCCTGACGCAGGATTCTTGTTTTTTTCAACTTGATAAACGGTGTATTCTTTAGATATACTTTATCATATAACACGATATGATAAGGCAAAGCTTCATTTAACTGATTTGAAAGAAAATCATTCACAAAAGAAGGCAGTCCATCATTTGTGAGTTTTTTTAATTTAACACTTTGTTGCGGACCATGTTTTTTCATCTTTGCGATAAAATGTCCTTCTCCCTGATCCATTGGTAAAATTCGTCTTACCAGCGTGTGATCTAAATTTTTATAAGGAAATCCCACGCGGCCAAAATTAACGCCTGCATCTATCAACTCCATATCTGGATGTTTTTCTAAGAATGCATATACTGTTTCTTCATTTTCTTCCATAGAATAGGTACATGTAGAATATACCATGATTCCATCTTGTTTTAATGCTTCATAAGCACTGTCTAAAATCAATTGCTGACGTGTAGCACATGCACAAACATGTTCTTCACTCCAATCATCCATCGCTTTAGAGTGTTTCTTAAACATGCCTTCTCCACTACATGGGGCATCCACCAATACTTTATCAAAACATCCCATCATTTCCTCACATAGAATTTCTGGTCGCGTATTGGTAATCATACATTCTCCAAATCCCATACGTTCCATATTTGACATTAAAATCACAGCACGTTTCGCATCAATTTCATTGCTTACCAAAAATCCAGTATGATGCAATTTTGCGCCAATTTGTGTACTTTTACCACCAGGTGCTGCACATAAATCCAATACCCAGTCCCCAGCCTGTACATCCAATACTTCCACAGCACTACTTGCACTTGGCTCCTGCATATAAAACAACCCTGCTAAATGCGCCGGATGATTACCTAAATGTGCAACATCTTCTGGAATATAGAAAGAATCTGAACAAATCTTTGATGGTGTCATTTCACATAAAGACAATGCCTTGATTTCTTCAATATCACTTTTACAAGGATTGATACGTATTCCTCGATACATTCCTTCCTGTAACGTCTGTTCATATGCTTCATATTCATCGCCTAAATAGCGTTTCATTCTATCTAAAAACTGTTCTTTCATAGTCTACCTCTTTTTCATTCATTATTGTAACATATTACGATCATGCTGGACACATTCATCCAAAATCCTGCGCAGTTTTATAAAGAAATATGCAATTATGGAAGAAATCACCCACGATGCCAGCATAAATAAAACAGGAATAGAAATATATGAAATCATCGGTATTTCTACATTTGTAAAATCTTTATATACCAAAAAAATCAAAATATAAATACAAATCAAAGAAGCAATCATCGCAAACATATGGTGCTTTAATAAATTAAATGTTGTATTTCTTGCATATAATAACTCCAAATGCTGCTTTGTGTCGCCAAACAAATAATATATGGTCATCTCTTTTTGATTGGTTCTTCGATTGCGATCAATCAGATATAAAAAGCCAATCATATATATCATAAAGAAGGTCACACCAATAAATAATAAGACGCCTCTTAATTCCTTAATATCCACAACAAATACCTGAAACATACGCGAATTTGACACAAACGCCTGATAATATGCATTCGTATTCAAATATCGTAAAGCATCCAGCATTTCTTCTTTCTGATTACTTTGATAGAATAGTTTATCTATTTTATAATTGGCTTTCATATATGGTTGTAAAAATGATGCACTCATCATAATCTTTCCCGATCCACTTTCAGGGAAAAAATCATCAGAAAAAATATAATCTCCAATCGTCATAATTCCTTTAATTTTCACGGTTTTATTCATAATCATACTATTGCCCGGTTCTCGATTGATACGATAGGCATTGACTGTCACTTCTTTGCCAATCAGTTCTGATGCGAAATGATAGTAATCGTTCATTTTTTCTTCCAGACTCATATCATCATTTACTTTGACATCCCGATAGCGATCATGATAAATCAACTGATATACAGCATAAAAATCCAGATACGCCTCATCATCTTTCAAATGTATATCAGAAAGAAACGTTTCCCCGTTAAAAAATGCTATTTCATTTTTGGGATATTGTATCTGTGTTAAAGGAACTGATCTGTTTTGATAGGTCAGCTGTTTTACCACATCCGGAAACGTTGTCTGTTTAGAGGCATCGTGATTTTTCATAAAGCCGGCCTTCACAAACAAATTCCCTGTATATAACTGATCAATATATTTACTATCATTTTCATCAATACGCTGAATTTGGATACCCAGATTCGGATTATCATCAATTGACAAAATGCCACTGATTGTTAATGTTCTACCATACCATAAGATTTCTTTGCCTATGACCTTAGATACATCGCTGTTTTCATCTAATCCTTCAAAATACCCTGAGCGTAAAAGACTTTTCGCACTTACAGATGAAATACATGCTTCAAAATAATTCTTTGGGAAATGCCCCTGTATCTGATGAAATCCTTGATTCTCATTTTTTAGTTCAATCAAATGATATGTATATAAATCATCCGGATTCCATTTCGTACCGTAAAATCGATTCATTTCTTGTTCCGGATTTTCTATTTTATAACTATAGATAAGGTTTCCTTTCAAATGTTTTGATAAAGCTTCGCCATCACTTTCTTCCATATCCGCATAATAATTAGGATAGATTTTTCCATCATCCCCCACTGCCTGTTTTTCTATTTGAATCATATTCTGATGAAAACTGGATAATACACTTTCTTCTAAATCCACAAGATGCAGCTGGGAATTAAACATGACTACATTAATCGCAATTACGCTGCACAAAAGGCATAAAAATAATACACGGAATTTCCATAAAGAGCGTTGATTGATATCCCTCCAAATCGCTTTTTTCTTTATTGCGGGCATATGAAAAACACGTGGCTCTATGATATGTTCATGTGCAATCTGGTGTAAACTGTCAGATACCAGATATGCTTTACGACATTCTAAGATATGATCTGCGAAAGCATTTGCCTCAAAATCACCACATACAACTACTAATAACTGCTGGCTGCATTTTTTCAATAACTGATAAAGCTGAATACGTTCTTTCTGTGAAAATGGCGAACTATATACATCATATACTATCATCTGACATCTTCTTAACAAACAACGGACAATCACAACAGCTGCCTGATCTTCAAATTCTAAATCTTCAACTGCCACACGTTTTTTATCTATTAGATGCCATTCGCTTAATAATTGTTCCACATCTGCCTTGGGATATGCAAAGCCAAGTGTCGCATTTTCATAGACACTTTGATTCATTAATAATTGAAAATCACCAAACAATCCCTGTACAAAGGTATTACGTAAGATTCCTTTTGTGATGGCGACCTTATTTAATGGATTATCCTGAAAATAAACACTGCCATATTTAGGATAACATTGTGCTCCTAAAAGTTTTGCCATCGCTCGGCTGGCTTTTTCTTCTGCACAAAAAGAAACGAAACCTTTTGAAGCCAGTTCAAAGGAAACATCTTCCAGTATCGTTTCTTTATGATCATGAATGCTTAAATGCTCAACACGAATCATAGCGCACTCCTTTTCTATATTTTATAGGGTATCTTATCTATCTCCACATGTCAACATTTGTATAAAAATCGTAAGAATTCTATTCTTCATGATATGGACCCGTTACCTCTAATTCATTTCCATCAGGATCCTCAATTGTGAAATAGTAGTATGGTGCTTTGATATTTACATACCTTAAATCCGAAAGTTTTCCAATCTGTAGCTTTTTTAGTCGTTCATATTCATATCGCAAATCTTCACATTCATAATTGAAGGTCACCATCGTATTCACTGCCTTTTGTTTACAGGCAAAATCGGTTAAATAAGCTTCATTAAAATGTTCGTCAGTCTTATTTTGTTTTATCAATTCTTCATCAAATGCCTCATTATATAACGCAATTGTATCTCCACAAGTGAATTGAACAAAACGATTTTCTGAATACACCTGCGCCTTCTGATTCAGGAAAGCTTCATAAAACGCAATCGATTTCTGCATATCTTTTACAGATATATAAGTACAGGTCAATTTCATATTCTTCTCCTATTTTAAATCATAATTTTCTTTATAATGATCATATGCCACAAACGGCTGTTCAACATTTTCAAGCAAGTATACCAATGTTTCTGATAATACTTCTGTATATATGCCAATACGTTCTCCATAAGTTTCTTTTTGATGAATATATAAAATACTTTGTGCTTGGATACTTTGAATATCTGCCAAAAGATCTCTAGAAATATTTTCTTTATAAAACGAATCCTTCAGGCATTTTAAACAAGCAAATATTTCATCAAACAGTTTTTCAATTTCTTCTTCACTTTTGATGCCATAACGAAGCTTAAAACAATATCCCTGATCAAAACATGCTTCATTACTACCAGCGTGTACTTTCAACAGACTCCTTGCTTCATCCTTTGTCATCATCAAATCCTCCTTTTTCCTATAATTCTGAAAATATCTTAATACCTAACACCAACATGAATACACTAAACAATAAATAGAAAATGGACTCTAAAATCATAGAAATCGCACTTCCTTTTGTACATTTATCGGGATATTCAGGATTATACAGTATATTTATTTTTTTATAATATCCCATTTCTTTACTCTTAAACAAAAACGTAATAGGCCGCACACACTTTAATGTCTTATCTAACGTTTTCACCTCTATATATGGATAAAAGGAGGTTGATGTTTTCACATGTGAATATGTATATGATCCTGTGATGATTCCTTCATATTTCTTACTGTTTCTTCTGATTCGCATATCCTTGATCAACATACGAATCATCGCATAAAAAAGCAATATTGCACAGATGATTACCAATATTCCTGCTATGACCAATTTCATCTATATCTCTCCATTCGCATAAAACTGTTTTCTAATATTCTATCATAAAAAGCATTACTATAAAATAGTGAATTCTTAGTTCCTGTTACAAAGTTTCATATAAAGATAAAAGGCAGTTTAAAATAACAATCACAAAGTTACAAATTTATTGTTTTACATTTACTAGATTCAACATATTTCTTATATTTAATTTAATCAATAAAAAAAAGAGTGACTAATTACATAGTTCACTCCTTATAAAATGTTGATATTGCAGAACACAATAATTTTCATTGGTTTTTCTTAAGAATCGAAATACAGCCATGAGAGATAATGAGAAATTATCTTAATTCATTCCCTTTTGATGCTCAAAATAATAGCGTAATGCTTCACCGATATATTTTGATGCGCCAATTCCGTATTTTTCATCTATTATTTTAATAACATTATCATTTGTTGAATATTGATGAATCATATATTGCCAGGTTTCTTTTGTTTGTATTTGTGGGAAATCATCACTTTGTGTTAATTCTACTATTTTTTGAACACTACTTTGTACTTCTCGATCTTTAATATCTCTTGATAGATCCGATACAAGTTCCTTCATATATTGATCATTCTTTTTTATATAATCCAAGCTATTCAAATTTTCCATCTTCTCCATATTTTCTGAGAAATTTTCCATATTCTTTTTCATTGCGACTGCATAATTTTCCACGCTGCCATAATATTCGATTGCATTTTTAGCAATACTTTCTCCATGTTCTTCACATTTTTTAATGAGCTTATCAAATTCTTCCTCACTGCCCCAATGAGCAATAACATCCTCTTTATGTGTTTCTTTGAATTCTTTTAAAACCTCAAGATATGCGTCTATTCTAAATGCTTCAAAATCCATACATGATTCTCCTTTCTCAAGCTTATCCAGTAATGCCAGTAATCGATTATAACGATCACGTTTTACGGTTAATAATGCTTTTTGTTGTTTGATTGCTTCTTGTTGATTATACTCTGGATCTGACATAATATGCTTAATATCCTTTAGTGAGAAATCAAGTTCTTTAAAAAACAAAATCTGTTGAAGCTTTTCTAATGCTTCGTTATCATATAAACGATAACCAGCTGCTGTTAGTTTTGTTGGATGAAATAAACCTATTTCATCATAATATTGTAAAGTTCTGACACTGATTCCTGTAAGCATTGCTACTTCTTTTATCGTTTTCATATTACATCAACTCCTTCATAAAGATAGTAATCTAATCTGCCGGCTGATTAAATCATCTATCTGTCTATATCCTAGCTTATCACGTAACGTGAGAGTCAAGTCTTTTTTTTCAAATACTTAATATTTCTTAATGAATTCTTATGGTCACACAAAGAACTGATGAAAATAGATGCTCTATAATAAAAGGCAGCATAAGGAGGAATTAATTATGCATAGATTAGAATCTTACATCAGACTTGCTTTCATTTTTATTTTTATATTTACTATATTATATCTTCCGATTTCTCATCAATTGAAAAAACATGGAATCCCAATTCCTCGACAAATCAGCTGGCTGGGGTTATTCTTATCGTTATTTTTCATTATATTTGCGACTATTTTATATACGCCGATTTCTTTTCATTCAAACACGCATACCTTGAATCTGATACCTTTTTCATGGCTAAACAACTTAAACAAATTTGATGAATTACTTGTTGAGAAAATTCCTAACATTTTATTATTCATCCCACTAGGATTTTTTATTCCAATGGTGTATGAAAAAATGCGCTTTCTTCATAAAACTTTATGGATTTCATTTTTGATTACCTTTAGTGTTGAATTCATACAATTTTTCATTGGTCGTTCATCAGATATTGATGACATTATCACAAATCTATTTGGTGCAATGATTGGTTATGGTGTATTTCATTGTTTTCAAAAATCACTTCATTTTCATAAATTCTGGCATGTATCTACAACAAAGAAAAAACGTAGAAGCAAATGTGATTATTAACTTACCATCTTGCATTCACATCTTTTTCATAACTGATTCTTCAAAGATAGAGTAAACAAAAGTTATCATCAAGGTGTATTTTAACTTCATAATCAACCAATTTGCATACAGGTAGTATGATATCAAAACCACCCGTAAAACGGGTGGTTTGTTCTGAGCCTATAAGGCTCTTTTACTTTTGCTGCGCCTCAAGACGCTTGCTTTCACTTTGTTCAAGCTACTAATGCAACTTGCCCCTTTTGCTACCCCTGAAGGGGTCTATGTACTACTTGCCTTGACCCTTAAAAGGGTCTTCATATTCTTTTACACTTATTTTATCTTTTACTATATCTTTTTGCTCCTGCTCTCTTATATATTTTGCTATTGTGGCTTCATTTAATCCTACTGTACTGACATAAAATCCTTCTGCCCAAAAATGTCGATTCCCAAATTTATATTTTAAATTTGCATGTCTATCAAACATCATCAGTGCTGATTTCCCTTTTAAATACCCCATAAATGTTGATACACTATATTTAGGCGGTATTGCTAATAGTAGATGTACATGATCTGGCATCATATGCCCTTCTATGATTTCTACTCCTTTATATTTGCATAATGCCTTTATTATTTCGATTAAATCTTTTCGGTATTGATTATATATTACTTTTCGTCTATACTTTGGAATGAACACAATGTGGTATTTTCACATCCACGCTGTGTGGGCTAATGAGTTATACTTTTTGGCCATGCTTTATCACCTTTCCTTTTCTAATAGTAGCTTGAACAACTCTATTATAATACGGAAAGGTGATTCAACTGTATAACTTTTTTTGCCCACCCGCTTAGCGGGTGGTTTTTTGTTTCGTATGCCTTGCATACTTCAACTGACTAAAGTCTTCCCGAACTCCGCGGTACTTCGCGAAGTTCTCCGTATCATATAAGCATTAACGGGGCGTTGCCCCTTTAATGCTTACACACTACATACAAATATAAAAAATAAAAGGATTGTTTCCTTTCAGACTACTTCTGCTTGTGTCAGCCACAAGCCCAATATTGCCAGTATCAACCCAATCCCTATTGATAAACTGGTTACTGCTCTTATAGAGCCTAATTATCTGTATGTATTTACAGACCACATACAAGGTCTTTTCTGCCTTTTCCTTTATCCCCTTTCCTATATTTCTATCCTAAATTAAAAGAGGAACACCGCTTGCTAAAGCAAATGTCCCTCTTTCTCTTATAGGATAGACAGATTGTTTAACAAGTCTATTTCAGCCTATGCCATGATTTAACAGTTAAAAGCAATAATAGACTTGATATGATAGAACTTACCTGTTTACAACTTATCCTTTTCAATTCAATCGCTCAATAGCAATCATCGTGTTTATTATCTACACATTATATTGTAGATACATGGGAAAAGATTATTCATAAAAATTTGTATAATAAACAAAGGGGATATGATATAATGGGTTTAACAAATTCGAATTTGAAAGTGAGATGTAGTTAAATGAATAAAGAAGAATTGCATAGTGTTATAGGAGAACAACAACCTAATATATGCCAAATGGTAGTGCTTAAAAACGGCAACATTATTTATAGTGATACCTGGAATGATTTTAATGCAGACGATAACATTCATATTGCTTCGGTAACAAAAAGCATTATAGCCATACTTATTGGAATTGCTATTGACAAAGGTATGATTAAAAGTATCCATCAAAAAGTATTGGATTTTTTCCCCGACTATGTGCTTAAAAGAGGAGAAAAGACCATACACAATATTACTTTATATCATTTGCTTACAATGACCG
Organism: Absiella sp. AM09-50; assembly: GCF_003433845.1. Lineage (NCBI taxonomy): Bacteria > Bacillati > Bacillota > Erysipelotrichia > Erysipelotrichales > Erysipelotrichaceae > Amedibacterium > Absiella sp. AM09-50. Next base: position 262 of record NZ_QVFI01000030.1, on the reverse strand, counting down.
CACCATATAAATACAAGTCGGAGCCTTGGACAAAAGTATGCACGAGTGAGGATTGGTCAAAAGCAGTCCTTGATTTACTCGGCGGTAAAAGCGGTATTATAGGTGAGTTTAAGTATTCAACACTCGGCATACATATATTGAGTACAATAATAACCAAAGCAAGTAATATGACAACATTGGAATTTGCCAATGAATATTTATTCAAGCCCCTTGAAATAAAAGAAAGACATCTTTATACAGTAAAAAACAAAGAGGAACATAT
>NZ_QVFI01000003.1:193511-233537 GCF_003433845.1 Absiella sp. AM09-50 | reverse complement strand
GGACAAAAATGTTTTAATTATTTTGTGTGTCTACTTGACACAAGCTGATCATACACACAACTCATTTACTATTTATCTTCATTTTCTTTACGAGGTGATTCATATGTAATCAACTCATCAATTGAACAATTTAAGTAATAACATAACTTACAAATCAAACCAGCGTCAATTCTTTGAAATTGGTTACGACAATATCTATTTAAATTAGGACGTAATATATCAAGATCCTTACATAATCTGTTTTTACTAATACTTTTTTCTTTTAGTATTTTTTCAATGTTAAGCGTGACTTTCCCATAGTCCATTGTATCACCTACTTGTTTGTAATTATACATTATAATATATGAAATCGTAATTTGTTATACAAGACCTATTTAAATAGAACCACCCTATATGCTTACAAACTGTATTGTGATATCATATGTATAGTTTTATAAAAAAGCAAGGAGAAATGACCATGTATCTATTCGATTTTTTTCATTCATTAACATTATTAGATAAGGCAAAAATACCAGATATTTCTATATTTCCTAATCAAGATGTATTTTATTTTGGCTATTGTGAAAAAGATGATATAAAAGATGTTATATGTGGTAACGATCATTATCATGTTGCTTATGTTTATCGAAATGATGTTAAAAAATTGAATTATCTTGGTATAGATTACATTGTAGAATATATTGAGGAAATAAACAGAGAGCCATATTATACCTTTCCTGGTGAATATGCGGCAATTTATGAAGCAGTTTGGTTATTTGATGAATTGAATGTAATTGATAATCCTTTCTTTAATATGGTACTATCCGTACCACTTCCCAGCATTTCTTCTTCTCTTTCTGATGAAAATACTGATGATGAATTAACCATTGTGGATTTTCAAGGTAATCCTTTAATCAAGAAGTTATATATGGCACAGTTTATGTATTATATAAAAAAGTATCTTGCAGTTAAATCTAAGCAATATACGATAGTAAAAGAAGCGTCAGATGTCTTGTTGGAAGCTAGAATAATGGATGTTATGAAAGATTATTTACAGAATATCCCTTTAAATTATAAATCCCAGATTTATACAAAGGAAAATAATCCAGAGTTTGATGATTTTGTCCAACAAATTGGTTCCATCGCAGAGCATGAGCTTTGGGATTAACAAAGATATCCTATTCATACCTGCATTAAAAAATGGCATTCACTTTCGCAAACACCATTTTCTATGATTATTTTTTATTTTTCAATTACAGTGGGACGAATTTCTTGAGGTTGTTCTAGCATTGCTTTTACTATTCTATACTCTTTAACGCCTCTACCATGTCAATTTGATTCAAGGTACGATTCGTCATAAAGTTCACTATCAGCGCAAAGCCTAATGATAGTAAAGCCGCATATAAATAGCTCACTGGATATACAGTTACTGCGAAATGAATGGAAGGCATTTTTAATGCGCTTGTTAACATGCCACTTAATACTCGTCCAAGTGGTAATCCACACAATATACCAATACCTGTTAATATCACTGTTTCTTTATTTACATAAAGATGCACTTCTTTATCAAAGAATCCTAGTACTTTAATTGTCGCAAGTTCTCTTTCACGCTCAGATATATTGGTTGTGGATAGTGTGAATAATACCACAAAGGCAAGTCCTGCAGCCATAAACGTAATCAGATAAACCACTGCATTGATCAACGTAAATGCATCAGAGAATTGATCACGCAATGCTTTTACACTCACAGCAGATAAAACATGATCTTTCTTACTGAATGTTTCCACAAACTGTGTCTGTTTCTCATATCCATCCTTAAAATGTGCTAGATAGCCATTTCCTTCATACTTTCCAAATAATGATTCATATGTTTTCTGATTCATATAGACCATATTTCCCAGGTAATTTTGTACGATTTTCTGTACCTCAACGTCCTGTTCAATCAAATCCATATTTTGAATAAAAATATGGTCATGTTTATCAAAACCAAGTACAGTAGAAACATTTTCAGTGATGTATATTCCATCATTTAATGCTATAGCTTTACCATTTGTATCCTCTAAGCCAATATATCCTTCTATACTTTCTCCATTAGGAATGACCATCATAGAAACACTTTCTTCCTGACCATCATGTTTTGATTTTACTTTCACATTATCCATACGTATACCAATCAGATCTTTTATATTTTGATCTTCTACAAGTTCTTTTTTCATAGATTCATATTCTTTACTAGCTACAACACTCATAAAATCATATTGATAGATTTTTTCATATTGTTCTGGCATAAGTTCATTTACAGAATCCTTAATCGCAAAGCCACATAGAATCAAGGCAGTGCACCCCATAATACCGCCAATTGTCATAAACATACGTTTTTTAAATCGAAACAGATTACGCATAGTGACCTTATTCAGGAAAGATAAACGTTTCCATATCATTGGAATATATTCCAAAATCACCCTTGAACCAGCACGTGGTGCTTTTGGTCGCATCAATACTGCGGGCATTTGTGATAGTTCTAATCGACATGCGATAATTGTCGCAAACATAATACCAACAACAAATAACAAGACCCCACCTACACCATATATGAAATCAAAGCTTATCTGATATTCTGGTATTTTATATAGAACCTGAAAAATTGTAAACAGAAACTTTGGCAATAGCCAAAAGCCGCAAGCATCCCCTAAAATTCCACCTATGAAACAGGCAGAGAATGCATATATTAAATACTTACTGTAAATCGACATATCAGAAAAACCGAGTGCTTTGTAAGTTCCAATCAAGCCACGTTCTTCTTCAACCATACGGGTAATAGTGGTTAAAGATATTAAAATTGCGACGATTAAAAAGATGATAGGAAAAGCTGTTCCTACAGTTTCAATAGAAGATGCATCACTTTCTACTGAGGTATAAGAATCCATTGCATTACGGTCTTGTACATACCATGTTGCTTTATCAATTTTTTCAATATCTGCCTTTCCTTCCGCAAGCTTTTTCTGTGCTTCTTCTTTTTGTTTATCATAATTATGCTGTTGTACAGACAGTTCTTTTTCGCCATCTTGTAATTGTATTTCACTTTCTAATAGCTGTTGTTTCCCTGATTCTAATTGTTGTTTAGCGTCATTTAATTTCTGAATAGCGAGTGCCTGCTGCTGTTTCAGGTTCATCTGGGAATCTTCTAATAAACTTTGCGTTGCATATAATTTCTTATAACCTGCCAGTGTTTTTTCCTTGCCATCCTGTAGCTGTTGTTCTTTTTCCTGTATTGTGGAAAAACCTTGTGAAAAACCTGCCACTGCTTGTTCCTTCTGTGAAAGCAACTGTGTTTCCAGATTTGATATCACCTGTAAATTCGCCTGTATTTGTCCTTTTTGTATGCCTAAAGCAAGAATTGCTTGTGGTAATGTTTCTAATACTTGTATCTGATTTTCGATTATTTGTTTCTGTGTTTCATAATCTGATGATGTGATATCCAATGCCTTTAATTGTGCTTCTAATTGCTCCTTCACTGGTTCTATCTGTATGGATAATGCAGATAGTAACTGCTGCTGTTGAAGTTCATATTGTTGTGATAATGTTTCTTGCAGCCTCTGTATGGTAATCGTTAATACTTCTATTTGTTGTTTTGCATCATCACTTTGTTGTTGGGATAATGCTTGTATTTGAAGCTGTAGTTGCGCTATTTTCTGATATGCTTGCTGAACAGCATCAATATATGTTTCCCACTCATGATGTGGCCAATTTTGTAAGCTAGTAGATAAAGAAGTTTCCTGCGTAGATAAAGCTTGTAAAGCACTTTTCAAATCTATGATCTGTGCTTCTATCTCCTTTTGTTTTTGATCAAGTTTTATCAATGTATCATCCTGTTGTGTTTTTAAATCATCTTTTGCCTTTGTCAGTTGAACTTCCCCATCCTGCACTTGCTTCATTGCCTCATCTAACTGTTGTTTCCCTATATCTAACTGTGTGAAACCATTCTGAAGTTTTGTATAAGCATTTGCCATTTCATCATCAAGCGTTTGGGATTGTTCCTGAAGAAATTGTTCATTAGCCTGTAACTCCTGCCATCCTTTTTGTAACTGTATTCGCCCATTTTCCAGTTCTTCACGAGCAGATGCCAGTTTTTCATCTCCTTTAGAAAATTCATTGTCCATCTGATCTTTATTTTTATCATATTGTTTCCATGCATCATCTACAACCATTTGATATCTTGCGTTTTCACGATCTGTTTTTATACTTTTCTCAATCTTTTCCATCACTTCATGAACCATTTGTTTATATGTATCACTATAACTTCTCGAATCCTTGCTGCCTTTTAATGTCATATACAGTGATGTATAAACATCATAATCAAATGCATCTAATTGTACATAAAACGTATCATCGACATTGGAAGTAGAACGAAAAGATGTTGCTCCTTCATCAACACTGATATTCATTGCATCTAAGATCACGCCACAGATTGTGAATGTTTGGTACTTTAATTTAGAATCATCATCCGAAAAAGTGATGGTATCACCAATCTTTTTACCTGAATTACGTAAAAACTTTTCACTAACCGCAATTTCTTTCGTATTTTTCGGTAAACTTCCATCCAAAACATATGGTTCATTGATTCCTGATTTTGTGATGGCATTCAATTGAATACTTTGTTTTTTATCCTGTACCTCTAATATATGTGTTTCAGAATAGCTGCCCACAATCTGATCAATTTCATCAATATTAGAAAGTGCTGAAATATCTTCATCTTCTAAACCCAAGGTAGATACCACCTGAATATCATAAAGTTTTTGCTTATCATAAAAATCATCCGCTGAATTACGTAAATCCACACAGCCCGCACGAAGTCCTGTGAGCATTGTGACTCCCAGCATCGTGATAATTAAAATAGAAATAAATCGTTTTTTACTTTTAACGATTGTCCGCCAAATATCTTGCCAATATGCTTTATTCATTTAAAATCACCACTCAATATTCGCAATTGGTATTGGATTTTTTTGAATCTTTTCTTCCAATACTTTACCATTTTTAAATCTTATTAATCGATCAGCCATTGGCGCTAATGCGGAATTATGTGTGATTAAAATCACAGTCATGCCTTCTTTTCGACAAGTATCCTGTAGCAGCTGTAAAATCTGTTTTCCTGTATCATAATCCAACGCTCCAGTTGGTTCATCGCATAACAAAAGCTTTGGATTTTTTGCGATTGCCCGTGCAATGGATACACGTTGTTGTTCCCCACCAGATAATTGAGAAGGAAAATTATTCAAGCGCTCTTTTAAACCAACTTTTTCTAATGTGTCAACTGAATTTAAGGAATCTTTACATGTATGCGCCGCAAGTTCTACATTTTCTAACACGGTCAGATTAGGTACTAAATTATAAAATTGGAATACAAATCCAATATCATTCCTACGATATAATACCAGTTCTTTTTTCTTATATGATGTGATATCTTTCCCATCAATAATCACATGACCACTACTTGCGCTATCCATACCACCTAATATATTTAATGCTGTTGTTTTACCAGCGCCACTTGCCCCCAGTATGACTACCAATTCACCTTTTTCAACTTGAAAACTTGCGCCGTTTAATGCTTTAATAGATGCCCCTTCTGTATGATATTCTTTTACTACATCCCGAAATTCAATATATGCCATATAAACGCCCCTTGCTCAACAACGTGTTGTTTTAATTATTATAACGCAATCAAAAATCATCATCAATGAACAATCTTTCCCTATATGTTGAAACAGCTTGTTCCTACATATTTCCTGTGTTATCATAACAAAAAGAGAGGTATAGAATATGCAAAAAAGGAATGAATTGACACAGCAGACGAAGCAAAATTTAAGGGAAGCTTTTTGGTCATTATATATTCAAAAACCGATTGAAAAAATAACAGTAAAAGAGATCACAGATATCGCAGGATATAATCGTGGTACCTTTTATCTATATTATAAAGATACCTATGATTTACTTGCAAAGATTGAACAGGAATTGTTGGAAGTAGTGGATGCCTTAATTACACAATGGCTAGAAAATGATGCCCTACATAACCTTCCAGATCATATGGAACATTTGATAGAATTGGCACAAACATATTCTTCTTATATGGGTGTTTTATTAAGTGATCAAGGGGATCCAAAATTCGCATCACAATTAAAAGAAATATTAAAACCTTTAATTGCCTGTTGGCTGCAGATTGATGATACAAACAAGGAATCCTCACTGCTATGTGAATTTTATTTATCTGGTTTATTGTCAGTGATCTCTATTTGGCTTTGTGAAGAGAAGGATTTAGATATTGAACAGTTTGTACAGTTCATCATTTCACATATATTTTCGATAGCAAATATTAATTCAAGTCTTGCTACTAGATAGATTGAAGGATGAATGATTGATATAAAAAATGGAACGATAATAAATCCTTTCACAATATTAACTTTATTTACTTTATCCTAAATTTTAGGAGAAATTTACAAGCTCACAAATAGCATTACGACAGGCATCTTAATACATGCTGTATAAAATAATTTTGTGAAAAACATCTTATTGATTTTATAACAGTAGTGGTTTAAATCTTTTTTATTTGAATTCTAGTATCAATTCTCAGTTTCTGTCCTGTTCTTTTATAATAATTTCGTTTAACATGAGAACTGAAAAAGAAAGGAAGTGTCTTTTATGAATCAAGAAAAAATTGGTAGCTTTCTATCAGATTGTAGAAAAGAAAAAGGATTAACACAAACGCAGCTTGCTGAAATATTAGGTGTTAGTGATAAGTCTATTTCAAGATGGGAAAATGGGAAAACGATGCCAGATCTATCATTATATGAGCCTTTGTGTGAAACGCTTGGTATACAAATATCAGAATTATTATATGCAAGGAAAATGAGTGATACTGAAAAGAAAGAACAAGGTGAAAAATCTGCATGGAATGTTTTTATGACAAAATCACAACTTGAAACATTTGGGATTTTAACAGGACTTTTGATTTTAATTGGGATCCTAATTACGATTACACTCACAAAGATGTTGGCGGTAACACCTCTACAAATCTTCATCACAATGCTATGTGGATGTTTTGTATGGGGGTTTGGTTTAGTTCTAAGAGTTAAGATTAGAAAAACTATTATAGCGTTAGAAAAACAATAGATGCTTATAGTATAATTACTATATAAGCTAATCTTATATAGGAGGATTTATTATGGGCTTGTTTCATCTATTTAAAAAAGAAAAAAATATGGATCAAAGTAATGGTATATCTCAAGAACCAGATACACCAATTCCATTTGGCATGAAAATTTCATGGTTGGTTGTGAAAGAGAAAGATCCAAAAGCAGTAATGGAAAAATTGAATTGTACCGATATCAAAATCAGTAATTGGCAAAGTGCTTTTTCTCACATGCAAAAGATGAAAAAAGTTTTTGTTACACCATGTTTCAATGGATATGTTTTAATTCTTAATTATAATGCGCCTTTAGAAAACAAAGAGCTTTTACAGGACATAGCTTCAAAATTTGAAGAAGTTCAATATTTCTCAACACATAGAATTGTTGAATTATCGTGTTGGGTGAAATATATAAACGGTAAATTAATACGAAGCTTTTATTATGTTGGAGAACAAAACGAGATTATTTGGAATGAAGGCGAATTAACACAAGAAGAAAAAGAAATCGGCTTAACTCCATCTTCTTTTGACTTAGATGAATATGATGAAAATATCGTATATCCAAATGAAGAAGTCGTTGATGAACTAGCTGCAGCATGGGGTGTAGATCCTTTTTTAGATGACTATCAAGAAACGAAATCTACTGGCTTCTTATGTCAGCTATAATATGAGTGTTCATCCAGATTGCTTAGTCTTATAAAAAATAAAGCAGTGCCAGTCGAGCATAACAGAACAGTTAAAGACGGAAAACACCTTAGAATAGTATAAATAATATACAGTGCAAAGGAAATCATCTTTGTATAAGTACAGAAAGCGGCAGAGAGAAATCTCTGCCGCCTTTGAATAAATTATGGGGTTACTTAAATGACTATAAAAGGAAATATACAGGTAACAACTAAGTGAAAATTTCAATGATATGATGAATGCAACTGACAGTTGACACATTGAATGGTGTTGATTGGTAGTGAGCAACCTGAAAAAGAGGTAAAATATACGCATAACAATCACACAAGGAGGATATCGTTATGATTTTTGCAGATAAATTAACACAGCTTCGCAAGAAAGCAGGTTGGTCACAAGAGGAATTAGCTGAACAAATGAATGTTACAAGGCAGTCCGTTTCAAAATGGGAAGGCGCCCAATCTGTTCCAGACCTTGAGAAAATGATTCGCCTTTCAGAGTTATTTGGCGTAAGTACAGACTATTTGCTTAAAGATGAAATTGAAGATGAGGAATGTACCACACCAGCTGATGAAGTATCAAAACTAAGGCGGGTATCTATGGAAGAAGTAAACGCCTTTCTTTCTGTCAAAGCTACAACATCAAAATCAATAGCATTGGCAACTTTTTTGTGTATTATATCACCTATATGTCTATTAATATTAGGAACGATTAGCGAAGTTCCAAAATATAGTTTGAGAGATGATGTGGCTGGAGGAATTGGAATGATTGTTTTACTTCTTCTTGTCACGATAGCAGTTGCTTTGTTTATTTCTAGTGGTAGAAAAACCGCAGCATATGATTATTTAGAAAAAGAAAATTTTGAAACTGCATATGGCGTTCGTGGAATGGTTTCAGAACGGAAAGCACAATACAACGAAGTATATACAAGAAATAACATAATCGGCACTAGTCTTTGTATTGTGGCACTCATCCCTCTTTTTGGAGGAGCAATTTTTAATGATGAAAATGAATTACTGCTAATAATTATGCTTTCTGCTTCTTTAGTTATCGTAGGTGTTGGTGTAGTTTTCTTTATTCATAGCGGAATCGTATGGGCAAGCTATGAAAAGCTTTTACAAGAGGGCGATTATTCAAAAGAGAAAAAGGAAAAGCAATCTGCCACAACGGCTATTTCGGTTGTATATTGGTCAATTGTTACTGCCGTATATTTAGGATATAGCTTTTCTACAAATAATTGGGGATATAGTTGGATTATTTGGGTAGTTGCGGCTGTAGTATTCCCAGCTATTGTTGCGATTTCTAATTCGCTTGGTAAACGCAAATGATGAAAACAGAATAAATATATTGCTCTGTCTTGTGTAATAAAACACGTACTATGATACAAGAGGATAACGTAATGGAAAACTTTTATGGGTGTAGATTTATTTTTAGATGAATATCAAGAAATGAAATCTACTGGTTTCTTATGTCAGCTATAATATGAATGTTAATCCAAGTTGCTTGCCGCAACGAGCTTTCCTGCCTTATAATGACAGTGAAAGGAGGTATCGCTGATGCTAAATGAAAATATCAAAGCAATCAGAAAATCCAAAGGACTTTCACAAGAAGAGCTTGCCGTCAAGTTAAATGTTGTAAGACAGACTATTTCAAAATGGGAACAGGGTGTTTCCCAAACAAAAAGATATTAAGAAACAGCCCATGTTTACCTGCTTGCAAACAAAAGAATATTGCTACTAGACTAAGAGATACTACATAAGTGTGTTGGTATCTCTTTTTTGTTGCCGTGAAACAGCAGACTATTTCATTTCTGCTTGATTACCTTAAAACTTATTAGTCTATGGTTTGTCAAGGGCTTGTTGCGTGAGAAATGCTGAATATCACCCTTTACAAAACATAGGCTGATAAGTAACTTTTCAAAAGCAGAAAAGAAATGGCAATGCTTATAACAATATGATATAATGCAGATGAAGACAAAAAAGGAATTTGTCGAGCTGGTTAGTTCGAGATAATTTTGAGTTTGTTAAGATGTGGTGCACTTGATGGAATCACAGGTACGACATCATATTATGGAGGATGAAATAGATGATAGGTTTGATTGTTGCGAGGTCAAAGAATAATGTTATAGGCAAGAATGGTAATATACCATGGAAAATAAAGGGAGAACAAAAGCAATTTAGAGAGTTAACAACGGGTAATGTGGTTATTATGGGGCGAAAGTCTTATGAAGAAATCGGTCATCCGTTGCCTAATAGAATGAATATTGTTGTTTCCACCACAACAGAGTATCAAGGAGATAATTTAGTTTCAGTTAAATCATTAGAAGATGCATTATTATTGGCTAAAGGACGAGATGTATACATATCTGGTGGATATGGACTATTTAAGGAAGCTTTGCAAATAGTAGATAAAATGTATATCACAGAAGTAGATTTAAATATTGAAGATGGAGATACATTCTTTCCAGAATTTGATATCAATGATTTTGAAGTTTTGATAGGGGAAACACTTGGTGAGGAAGTGAAATATACGAGAACATTTTATGTAAGGAAAAAATGAATTGAGTAAATTTTGGATTTAGGGTGTTTTCATAAATATATTGCTTTTTATGCATATATAAATTGTTGTAAGACAAATTCCAGTTTGTATGGGGCGATAAAATCAGAATTTGAGAGAGGATTGAATATGAATAAGGAATGGTCTGAACTTAATAAAACAATGCAGGCACAAATAAAAAAGAAAGATACTTATAAGAGGGGTATTGATACTTTACTTACTTTACGAAGTCAGTTAATACAAACCTTAGTATCTTTCAAAGAAGAATTATGCAGAGAAGATTTTAACTCAATCCCCTTCATAAACGCTGATGGTTATCATAGTAAGACGATTGCTTATTCTATTTGGCATATTTTCCGCATTGAAGATATAGTTGTGCATACAGTGATAAATGAAGATGAACAAGTATTTTTTGCAGGCAATTATCAAGAGCGTATCAATTCACCTATCATTACAACAGGAAATGAACTCATGAAACAGCAGATTGCAGACTTTTCAAAACAGCTTAATCTGGAAGAATTATATTTATATATTTTCGAAGTATGGGAAAGCACTGAGAAAATGCTTGAACGGTTATCTTATGATGAATTGAAAAGAAAAATACCGAAAGAAAGAAAAGGATACTTAGAATCGTTGAATGTAGTAAACGACAATGAAAAAGCAATTTGGCTGATTGATTATTGGTGTAATAAAGATATTTGTGGACTAATTCAAATGCCGTTTTCAAGACATTGGATTATGCACACAGAAGCCTGTTTGCGTATAAAGAACAAGATACATTCATAGGCAAAAATTTCAGTTTGTAGAACTAAGGAAATTGGAATTTAAGGAGGAATAAAGTATGGTTAGTGATTTTATAAGAGCAGCATTTCCATGGATTTTAATGGGTTTATTTGTAGCAATCAGTTGTTCCCTTATGAGTAAAAAAGAGAAATAAATTCCTGTTTGTATTTATAAAAGAGAAAAAATGAGAAAAGTAGTTTTATTTATTGCCATGAGCCTTGACGGATATATTGCGGACGGTAATGGTGGAGTAGCTTGGCTAAATGGTCATGGAAATGACAATGAAAACATCGACACTTATACAGAATTTACCAAAGATATAGATACTGTCTTAATGGGGTGGAATACTTCTCATCAGGTTGTTACTGAACTTTCTCCGCAAGAATGGGTATATAATAAATTTACAACTTATGTATTAACACATAAAGAGTGCAATTCTTCCCAACAAATTCATTTTACAAGTGAAAATCCTGTTTTATTATTGGAACGGCTAAAACAAGAAGCAGGAAAGGATATTTGGATTTGTGGCGGAGCAAATCTTGTTCAGCAGTTGGTAAGCAAAAATATGATTGATAAATATTACATTTCTGTTATTCCTACTCTGTTAGGAAATGGGGTTCGTCTTTTGGGCAACATAGACAGGGAAATAAAGTTAAGGCTTTGTAAAACACAGACTTATAACGGAATAACCGATTTGATTTATATGCGTAGATAACTAGAGAGAAACAGAAAAGCTGTTAAACCGACGGAGCGATCCGACCACGTTGGCGGGAAAATCCTTAAGATTTTTCCGCCATGCTTGCAAGGGGGCGGTTCGCTTCGGCGGTTCGGCGAGCTTGCGAGCCGTTCAAAGCCCCCGTTATCTAACAAGGGGGGCACAAAAAACAAGAGTCAATATACATTAACAAGCGGAAAACGCTGTATTTACAAGGCGAAACCGCATTTTACATGGTGTGATATAAATTATGCCATTATCACTTGGAAAAATTGAATAAGACATAGGACAGACCGTTGATTTCAAACAAGAAGTTAATTGTCTTTTTCTTTTGCAGAAATGTAAGTATTGGCAATTATCAATATACAGTAGTAGTTGCCTTAATTGTTGTAGCTCAGTATTCAACGCTGATGGTGTGAAAGATTTACGGTTGGAGATATTCAATAAGATTATTGGTGCTTAATTATTTTTATTGTGGTGCTGATATGAGAATGTTATAATGTGGATATGAAAAAATAAAAAATTTGAAGTTGTTATAAGAGAGGATAAACTTAAATGTTGATTTTAGGAATTATTATCATTATTGTCAGTTTATACTTGTTGTATCTAAAATATAGAGTTGTTTTTACTGGCGAAAAATGTAAAGGAAAAATAATAGGTATTGTAGACCAAAACGCTGGGTATGTAGTTGGTGGAATTTCTGTAAAAAAGCACGCTTATATTATAAAAATTAAGAATAAAAAGTATTATACGGCACACGGTTGTATCCTTTTATCACTGGGAAAAAGAAAAATTGGAAAAGAAATATTTGTATTTAAAAATGAAAAGTATGGAAAAGAAGTTTTTAAGTGTTTTGATTTTCGTATAGAAATTGTAGCTTTTTTGACATTTTTATCAGGTGTGTTTCTGATTTATGAGAGCTTGCAATAAAGGTAAACAACTTCATATCTGTATGCATAAGCAGTTAGTCTTAGGATTGACTGCTTTTTCTATACAGATTTTTAATGACAGGCAATTATCAGTAAATGGTAGTTGCCTTTTTTGATTGGAGGAATTAAAGAATGAATGATAAAAACTTTTTTGAAGAATTAAGACAAAAGCGTGAAGAATACGGAGTAACGCAAACAAGGTTTGCTGTTGCCTGTGGTATCAGCCGTGAATATTACAACCGCATTGAAAAAGGAAAACAGCCATTGAATGACGAATTAAAAGAAGTCATGGAAAAACAGATTGAGCGTTTCAATCCGCAAGAGCCATTATTTCTGTTGATTGATTACTTCCGTGTCCGCTTTCCTACTACGGACGCATTAAAGATTATTCGTGATGTATTACAACTAAAATCCGATTATATGCTTTATGAAGATTATGGAAAATACGGATATGAAAGTAAATATGTTTTAGGCGACATCAATATCATGTGTTCCATGCAAGAGCATTTAGGTGTTTTGTTAGAGTTAAAAGGCAGAGGGTGTCGTCAAATGGAAAGTTATCTATTGGCACAGGAACGCTCATGGTATGACTTCATGCTTGATTGTATGACGGCAGGTGGTGTGATGAAACGTCTTGATTTAGCAATCAATGATAAAGCAGGAATATTGGATATTCCAAAGTTAAAGGAAAAATACAAGGCAGGCGAATGTATCTCCTACTTCCGTAAGCAGAAAGATTACAGCGGTACGGAAAAATGCGGTAGCGATTTGCCAAAGAATACAGGAGAAACATTATATCTCGGTTCAACCAGTAGTGAGTTATATATGTGTGCTTATCAGAAGAATTATGAGCAGTATGTCAAGAATGGCACAGAAGTTGAAGATACAGAAATCAAGAACCGTTTTGAAATACGCATGAAGAATGAACGAGCCTATTATGCGGTTGTAGATTTACTGACCTATAGGGACGCTGAACGCACCGCTTTTTCTATCATCAATCATTATGTCCGCTTTGTAGATAGAGAAGATGATAAACCCAAAAGTCAATGGAAAACAAATGATGATTGGGCATGGTTTGTAGGGGAAAACAGAGAGCCGATACGATTAACTACAAAGCCAGAACCTTATACTTTACAAAAAGCGTTGCATTGGTTACAAAGACAGGTTGCACCAACCATAAAAATGGTACAGGCATTAGATAAAGAAAATCATACAACGATACTAAAAGATATGATTGAACAGGCAGAACTCAAAGATAAGCATAAACACTTATTACAGTTAGAAAAATCAACCATAGAAGAACGAATAGATACCAATGTTCCACAAGAGAATGACGGTATTTTTTAATTTCTTTGAGAAATCTGCAACAAAACATCAACTTTCGTACAGATATGGTGCGAGAACAGGAAATCTAACTTGAGAGCATGAAAATTTTATTTGATGTACAGATATGAAAATTAAAAAGAAATTGAAATTATTTTGAAAAATCTGCAACAAAACAAGGTTTCTATTCCTTATATGGTGTGAAGTTGAGGAAATCTAAACTTTTTTTGAAAATAGGTCATTAAATTTTGGCTTGCTGTCCCTATATGAAGTGAAAGACGAAAAAAGTTTTGAAAAAATGTCGGAAAATCGAGTTGAGTGGACAGTATTATGCAAAAAGAAGAAAAACTATCTTCCATTTGTATTCAAACAGGCATTGACTGTTGAGTATTGATGTGAAAAGAGAAAATTATTTTATCTTCAACTTAACAATTTAAGGTTTCCGTTCCCTATATGGCGTAGAAAGAAAAAAGTTTAAGAAATGTGATACAAATAACGCTTTTCTGTCCTGATATGGAGTGAAGAAAATAGTTCATTCTATTGTTGGCAGTAACAGTATCTTTTTGGTAGTTAGGGTGTGAAAAGGAAAATATTCTTTTTTCATCATCAACTTAGCAAAATGACATTTTCTATCCCTATATGGTGCATGAAAAGAAGTTAAAATTTTTCTATTTCAACTTAGCAAATGGACGTTTGCTGTACAGATAGTAGTGAAAAAGGGAAAAAGTTTTGAATTTTAGTTACATTTCTCCTCTTTTCCTACGCGGTATATAGGAAAGATGATTTTCTTCTTTCAATCGCTCTTTGACAACTGAATAAAGCAATTCAATACCTTTGACAGACAGCGAGCCGTTGAAACAGATACGCCATGACCTTTCTCCTGCAAAAGTGAGCGACAACCTATCTGTGTTCTTGTAAAAGACTTGTCCTCTTTTATCGCCATGACCTGTGCTGTCAGATAATGATACTCCCGTACAGCCACAGCTTGAGCGTTCAGAGCGTCGCACGCAATGGGTACGGCTACATTGATAATGCAGAGGTGGAAGTCCTGTGGGCTATGACAAAAGCCGTTGAATTGCTTAGAAAGATTTTACAGAAAGGGGGTATGTGTTATTGATAATGCTGTAAAAACAATTCAAAAGAAAAATGGCAAGTGTGGCATTGGCAACAGAGGAAAGACAAAGATTGTTGTAAAAGAGCATTTCTCCGAAAAGGGAAAGACAATGGAAGAACTTCTAACTGATGTCATGTTGGAAAAAGCAAAGCAGACAATCACATAAAATCAGTGCAGTTGTAAGAAATAGATTGAATGACAAAAAGTACCCGTGTTATACTTTACTTGCAAGCAGGTATTGTAAACACGGGTTAGTTATAAAGGAGGATAACTGACAATGAAACAACAGATTTACAATACTGCACTTTATCTTAGGTTAAGCCGAGATGATGAATTACAGGGCGAAAGTTCCAGCATTACCACACAAAGAAGTATGTTGCGTCTATATGCAAAAGAACATCATTTGAATGTGATTGATGAATATATTGATGACGGATGGTCGGGAACAAATTTTGAAAGACCGAGTTTTCAAAGAATGATTGAGGATATAGAGGCAGGAAAAATCAACTGTGTTGTAACAAAAGACTTATCACGACTTGGTAGAAACTATATTATGACAGGACAATATACAGAATTGTATTTTCCTAGCCATAATGTCCGTTACATAGCGATTGACGACGGTGTGGACAGCGAAAAAGGCGAAAGTGAGATTGCACCATTTAAGAACATCATCAATGAATGGGTAGCAAGAGATACGAGCCGTAAAGTGAAATCAGCCTTTAAGACGAAATTTGTAGAGGGTGCGTATTATGGGGCTTATGCTCCGTTAGGATATAAGAAACACCCCGACATCAAAGGGAAACTGTTGGTTGATGAGGAAACAAAATGGATTGTTGAAAAAATCTTTTCCCTAGCCTATCAAGGTTACGGAAGTGCAAAAATCACAAAAATACTGCGAGAAGAAAAAGTCCCAACAGCGTCTTGGTTGAATTTTACAAGGTACGGTACTTTTGCTCATATCTTTGAGGGAAAGCCCGAAAGCAAGCGTTATGAGTGGACGATTGCTCATGTAAAGGCGATATTGAAAAGTGAAGTCTATATCGGAAACAGCGTTCATAATCGACAATCAACCGTTTCTTTCAAAAGCAAGAAGAAAGTACGAAAGCCCGAAAGCGAATGGTTTCGAGTAGAAAATACCCACGAACCGATTATTGACAAGGAAGTGTTCTATCGTGTGCAGGAGCAGATAAAATCAAGGCGTAGACAGACAAAGGAAAAGGCAACGCCGATATTTGCAGGGCTTGTCAAGTGTGCGGATTGTGGCTGGTCTATGAGATTTGCGACAAACAAGGCGAATAAAACCCCATATAGTTATTATGCTTGCAGTTATTACGGGCAGTTTGGCAAAGGTAATTGTTCTATGCACTATATCCGCTATGACGTGCTGTATCAAGCCGTATTGGAACGCTTGCAGTATTGGGCTAAGGCAGTACAGCAGGACGAAGAAAAGGTATTGAACAAAATACAGAAAGTCGGCAATGCAGAGCGAATACGGGAAAAGAAGAAAAAGGCAAGTGCCTTGAAGAAAGCCGAGAACCGACAAAATGAGATTGACCGTTTATTTGCGAAAATGTATGAAGATAGAGCCTGTGAGAAGATAACGGAACGAAACTTCATCATGTTGTCGGGGAAATATCAAAAAGAGCAGATAGAACTGGAACAGCAGATAACCAACCTAAGAGAAGAATTAAGTAAAATGGAACAGGATATGATAGGTGCTGAAAAGTGGATTGAGTTAATCAAGGAGTATTCCGTACCAAAGGAACTGACAGCACCGTTATTAAATGCAATGATAGAAAAAATACTCATTCACGAAGCAACAACGAATGAGGATAACGAAAGAATACAGGAAATAGAGATATACTACCGATTTATTGGAAAAGTAGACTGATAAAGAGGGTTCATATCTTTAACTAAGGGAAACTGGTTTGTCAGTGCCAGATGCCGATATGTTAATTTCCATATCTGAGATATTTGAAACACCTGTCAGCACATTGCTTGGAGAAAATATTATTGAAACAAAAGCTGATGATTTAAAAGTGATTTCTGAGAAACTTGAAATTATAAACCTGCAATTGGCAAATAGAAAAATGACGAAACAAAAACTATTACATTGGTTATTTATCTCATTAGGAATAGTGATTATGATTGTTTTTATCATCCTATTTATATCTCACAGTCCCTATTTAAATTGGGATTACAGCAATCCTGAAACTTCAGTGATGGGAGTTGTATTACATGCCTTTGAATGGCTGTTTATCAGAGTAGCACCACTTCTTTTGATTGGCGCAATTACTGGAGTTTACTTCACACGAAAGTTATCTAATCAAGAAAACAATTAAGATTCAATAATTCAATTTCTATACAAAAAGCACATCTTATCCTTATTAGGAATCTGATGTGTTTTTTTCATTCATATATTGTTTTACTTCCTCAGCTGTCAGTTTTCTGATCTGTGAATCAGGATATGCATGAAATTCATCTCTTTGATATATTGGTGCTTTACTAACACAGCTTTTATCCTTGTTTTTTGATAAATAGATTTCTAAATCCATATCATTTGCATATATCTTATATGATTTTCTTCCATTTTTGCTTATGATTTCATAAATACCGCAAGCTTGTTTCATGGTAACATCCGCAGTTCTTAGATAAAGCTTCGCAATTTCTAAAGATTTAAATGGGAAATTCCATCGTTGCAGACCTCTTTTATCATCATGTTCTATACAGATACAGCGACCACATGTACTACAGATATATTGCGTATGGTTTTTTAGACAATCTTCTGGATGTAATAATGGGGTAATGCGACTTTGTGAACTATAACATTCTGGACAATTCATGAAATTCCTTCTTTCTTCTTTTAGTTTAAATCCAAAAACTGTGATTATCAAGAAAAAAAGCTCCTTATCCAAAGAGCTTATCCTTAACGATATAATGGTAAAGAGCCTGTGTACTTATTCATACGTTTTTTATCACCATATAATGCGATACCAAAGTAAGTAAATTCGTTAGTTTTGTGTGCTGCACTACGTTCAATATATTCTTCATATACTTTACATCCTTGCGCAACATCTGTGAAATCTAACATCGTAATCAATTCATCATTTTTTACTTTTTCAACCAATTCTTTTAAATCTTCGCTGTTCATTTTCAGCACTGGCACAGGTATCTGAATCGTACCTGCATGCATAATACCATCCTGATCTTTTACATCAACACCAACACATTCTGGTATCTTTTTCCCTAAAGAAATCCCCAATACTGCTGCTGTATTCATTGCGATACCAAGTGGCAACGCCTCATCAATCACCATAACACATTTCATGTTTTCCATCTTCTATACCCTTCTTTCTTTGTGACAACATTAATCCTGCAAGTGTTAATATCATACCGATCCAGGTCATAATCGTAACCTTTTCTTTTAATACGATCATAGAGGTTACAACGGTAATCACTGGAACCAGATAGATATATGTGGAGCATTTGATAGAACCAAGCTTTTTTAACGCAAAGTTCCAAGAAACAAAACATATGGCAGAAGCACCTAATCCAAGGAAAATCAGATTAAAGATAACTTCTATATGCATAAAATCTGACATCGATACATCAAATCCAAATAGGAATAAGGCCGGTATCATAAATAATAAGCCATAAAAGAAAATTCTTCTTGTCATAGGAATGGTCCCATATCCAAATTCACTGATTTTCTTTGTACATATGGAATATAATGCCCATACCATGGCGGCTAAAAGTGCTAATAAATCTCCTGTTGGATGTATTTCTAAAATCGATTGTCCATTGGTACTTATGAGATAGACACCAAGGATTGCGAATAGAAATCCGATAAAGAATAGCTTATTTGGTTTATCATCCTGATGAAGCAGCCATGAGAATAAAGCTGTAAAACATGGAGAAATGGCTACAATAACACCAACATTACTCGCAAGTGTATATGTCAATGCGATATTTTCTAATAAAAAATATAAAGTAACCCCACAGATACCTGCGAAGATAAAATATTTTTCTCTTGAACGATCAATGGAAAATACTTTAGGATAAGCAAGCCATAATGCAATATATCCCATAAAAAAGCGAATGAATAGTATTTCTACAGGGGCAAAATAGCCTAGTAAAAGTTTAGTAGCGATAAACGTTGTGCCCCATACAAAGATAGTGAATAACGCTGCGAAATGTCCTTGTTTTTCTTTCATACTAGCCCTCACTTTCCTGGAATATCCGTTGATATTGTTTTGGTGTTACACCAATAAATTCTTTAAAATAGTTTGAGAAATGACTTTGATCACTAAAGCCACACATATCTGCGATTTCAATCAATGGAACCTGTTCTTCCAGAAGTTGTTTCGCTTTTTCTATACGTATGCTTTGTAGATAACGATATGGTGAAATTCCATATTGTTTTGTGAAATTGCGCAATAAGTAAGAACGTGACATTGCGGCCATATCTGCTAATTCATCCAAGCTAATATTATCCATAAAGTGATCTTTCATATAAGTACATAAGTGATCTAATGGCTTTGGTTGTGATGGCGTTTCATTAAAATCTCTGGCATATTCTCTTAAAATACCTTCCAGTAATAAATAAAATGCTTCTTGTCGTTCCATATAACATGCATGATTTACAATCGCATCATATAATGTTGCGACATAGTTGGCCAATTCGCTTTGTGGCACCACATTACAGATGAACTCTGGCTGATATTCTTTTCCAGTAATATCTTTCGCGGCTTTTTTCATACATTCAATTGGTATATTTACTGCACGATAATCTAGTAGTTCATGATTGACTGGTGCACAAAAATGGTTATCATAAGGATTGAATAAAATCAAATCACCACTTGTTGTGTCATATTCTTTACCTTTGCACCACAAATGTCTTTTTCCACCCTCAATAAATCCAATAACATAAAATTCATGAAAATGATTTGGGAATTTCTGTACGACTCCCGTTAATTGATAAGCCTCAAGTCCCAGCGACTCATCAAATAAAATATGGCGTTGCTCTTGTTTTTCTATCATATAAAACCTCTCTCTTGGCATTGATTATATCATTACTGATTATAAAATTCTTGTAAGAAATGACACAATCTTTATCATTTTGATTTTTAATTTATATAATGTTTAAAAAGTAATTAAAGATTAGCTCTAAAACACTGCATATATCAGTGTTCGTAATAACTTAAAATATAGAATTTACTATTAACTAAAGAACTTTGATACCACAAGATAATTATAAAGTTGTAAAAACTGCAAGCCCTATATTAATTTTATCTATGATTTTGTAATTATCACCTTCATGAATCAAAAGCTCAAACGGTGATATCTGTGTTTGCCTTTTTTTATCCTCGAATGCAGTTTCAGTCACGATATATATAGGAATTGGCAAATCTGCTTTATCCTACCGCTTTTAATGTAAGTACAAAAAAATCTGAAGCTCATCAGATTTTGTTTATCAGATTTTTCTTTATATTGTGAACACATTTCTTTTCTATCGTTTAAATATGGACATATTCATAATGATACTCATTGTAACATGAATGTATTATCTTTATCTAAATCCAATTTCACTATCATCATATATTGCTGGATATGAGATCCCTATGATTTTTCCATTTTCACATACATACCAATTATTCTCATCTAATAAATCTTCATCAAACTGTGATTCATCGAATCCATCTTCACATACCAAAGCATCAAAAAAGCTTTTAAATTCTGATGCTTCAGGATTTGGATAAAAATTTCCAGAAATCCAAAAACTTTCCCTTTCTGTAATCTCAATTTTTCCAAGAAAAATATTTTTATACATCAATTCCATGTTGTATCCTCCACACATACGTTAGCACCGTTTCATCCTTTGTTGGATTTACTATTTTTTTGATTTCCCCGAAATGCCTTCCAAATAAAATAAATACCCAAACCTATAAAAGGCATTGCGATTCCAATCATTGCCTGATCGAAAAAGACTGTAATTACATTTCCAACAATCGCAAAACCGATAATCATCCATTCCATATCATCATCGTCATCAACGTCAATGTCTAAAGCTGAATCTATTGAAAACCCCAGAAATACCGCAAGTTTTCTCAAACTCTCTAAATCAGGTAATGTTTCATCCAGTTCCCACTTACTGATTGTTTGTCTTGCGACATTTATTTCTTGTGCAAGCTGTTCTTGCGAAAGACCTTTTTCTTTTCTTTTTGTACTAATCATATTACCAATTTCCATAATCGTCACTCCCTTAAAATCTTATGTTAAGTTTATCGTATTTTTCTGCCAAGGTCTAGCAATTTGGGATGGAATTTACGCACTTGATACGAACATTTTTGGTTTTCAATAATATATGATGAATATACAATTCTATTTAATTGCATCATACATACGAAAAAAGGAAATACATAAGATTTCCTTTCCGTATCGATTATGGTGCGATAGAATAAGCACCATCTAATAATAAACATTGTCCTGAATAGTAACTTGAATCAGGTCCAGCTAAGAATGCAATCACTGGCGCAATATCTGTTTCAGGATCACCTAAACGTCGCATTGGCTGTTGCTGAAGAATTGCTTCATACTTCTCTGGGAATTTCTTTGCCCATTCTTTTGCGGCAGGTGATTCAGCACCTGGAAGTACACAATTTACGGTAATACCGTATTGTCCCCATTCCTTAGCAGCTATTTTTGTTAAACCACGAATAGCCTCCTTATTTGATCCATATGCAAGATTTCCAGCATATCCAAACATACCAGTTGCGGATGCGAAATTGATAACACGTCCTTCTTTTTGTTCTTTAAAATATGGGAAGCATTCCTGCATAAAATTCAATGATCCTATCGTACCTGTAGACCATGCTAAGTACATTAATTCATAAGTCGTTTCTTCAACAGGTGCTGATTTTGCGACCGCCTGCGCATTGTTTACCACAACATCTACAGTACCATATGTTTCTACTGTTTTTGCGACAACTTCTTTTACTCGTTCTCGATTAGATGAATCGCAAGACATGGCGAAGCCTTCTCCTCCTGCTTCTTTGATTTCTTTTACAGTTGCTTCAATTGGTTCTATTCTCCGTCCAGTGCATACGACTTTAACACCACGTTTTGCCAGACAAAGTGCGATGCCTTTTCCAATTCCCTGGCCTGCACCTGTAACAATCGCAACCTTTTCATTCAATTGTTTCATTATAGTTTTCCTTTCTATCTTCTTAAAGATTTTATGTAAGTTAATTATATCAAGTCACACAGTAAAGTCAATGTAAACGCATTCAATTTATTCATATTCTATCAACTTTTGATATGTAACACATTTTATGATAGAAAGCGATGCCATAACCTTTCATCTGTGTATAACCATCATGTTCAAATTCTTCAAGATATTTTCTGTCAAATATTTGTTGACATGCCTCCTGACTTTTCTCTTTCAGATTTTGTAGAGAATCTGCGATTTTACACTCAATAACGAAGCCAGGATCATCAAAATCTAAAGGAATATAAGCTAAATCATAACGTCCGTCCCCTGATTCACGATTAGATTTAATTCGTCCTTCTCTTAGCATACCAGCTAAAAAGCCATGATAGTAGTTCTCATGATAATCAAAATAACTGATTGTATACGCTAAAGCTTCATTCAATATCTTACGAGCTGTAACTTCATCTCCCCTGCATAAAGCTTTCATAAAAGGAGAAGATATTTCTTGAATTTTTGTATCCAGCCATTCTTTAAACATCGTTTCATATATATATTTGATTTCCTTATTTGGAATCATTAATTCATAATCATTTTCATTTATTTTTCTAACGATTTTCAAATACCCTGTAAAAAGTAAAAAACTATAGATGTTTTTGATATCATCCATTTCTCTATATGTTAATTCTGGCTTTATTGTTTTTTTGATAGTTTTTTCTTGTATTAGATTATCAATATCATCTCTTAATTCCTGATTTGCATGTAAAATAAAATCATAGATGATTGCATTTCCACTGGAATTAATCCAATATGATTTTGGCTCATCAACGCCATATTGTAAATCTTTAATATAATTTAAAACGCTCCATGGATTATATATTTCCTGATCACAGAATAAATAACCATCATACCATTCTTTCATTTTATCATGATAGCTTGTGAAGTCGTAATATGATAGCAGATTATACACTTCATCTTTTGTAAAACCAAAGCAATCTTGTGCTGCTCTATCCATGATTGAGTAAACATGAAAGTTATTCAATCCTGTAAAGATGCTTTCTTTTGCGATTCTTAAACATCCCGTTAACACACCTTTTTCCAATGCGTCATTGGTTTTTAAAGCCGTACTAAACAAATCTCCCATGAAACTGGACATTTCATCATAATATCCATTTTGGTATGCACTATGTAATGGAACATCATATTCATCAATTAATATGATTACATTTTTTTCATAAAATTGTTTTAAAGCAACAGATATATAGTATAAAGAATTTTGTAGTGTGATATCATCTACATGATCTTTTAATAATTTTTCTAAATAATTTCGATATACAGGATGAACTTTTTCACTTGTTAATAATTCTTCACACTGTACAAGGAGCATTTGGATCAAGCTTAAAAACTTTTGTTTCTGTAGATTCATATTCCTTTGTTTCATATCTTTCAAAGTTATGAAGATAACAGGATATTGATTCTGATGTTCCATGATATCCGTATTTTTCTCGATATGCAAGCCATTAAATAAATAAGCATTTTCTTTTTGTTTGATAGAAAAGAAATAATATAACATACTCATGTTTAATGTTTTTCCAAATCTTCTTGGTCTGGTAAATAAAGATACTTTATCACTGAATATCGTACTAATTAATTCACTTTTATCAATATAAAAATAATCATGATCAATTACTTCCTTAAAGTTTTCTATTCCTATGGCGATCTGCTTCATATCATCACTTCTTTCTTTTCTTTATTTTACCATATTATTAAGATATACTATATCAATTTCATTATATTATGTCAGTTTTATAGCTAGAAAAACACTTCTTTTTCATTACTTTTTTCAACTTATATACCGCATTTAATGCTTTCTCATTCGTGCCATCATCATGAAATAATTCACGCTCATAACCGATTTCCTTATGTTCTAAACACAATTCTAAAAATAATAAAAATATTCCTATATCTATTTGATTATAATACGATACTTTTACCGCAGGCATAATACCTCTTTTACCTGGCTTTTTATATCGATAAACTGATAAATAGTCTTGATGATTTTCTACAATCCAAGGTTGTGTGTTACAAGCACTAGGCGCAAAACGTACGATATCAGAGATACCTGATAATGTAGTACCACTCCATATTTCTTCTTCTGGTTTTCTTTTACTTTTAAACATATCTTTGCGAAATTTTTCTTCTTTGACTTTTTTTATCGCAAGCATAATCACAAAATCCAACCCATGATACGTTGTTTCTTCTACTTTACCTATCCCAAACCATAATGCGCCTATATTCATAGATGCAAGATATAAATCCAATTGTTCTCCAATATATCCTATGTTCTGTAAGTAGTTTAGCTTTTTTTCACTATAAAGTAAAATGCAGTATTCCTGCCCTCTTTTACAAGTTGTCTGATCTGCGGGTAATATTTGCATATCTACTTTGATATTTTCATCAAGTGGGATACATGTTTCAAATATCTTTTGTATTTGTGTTAACTCTTTTGCTGTTAATGTTTCATTTCCTGTATTTCTAAATAGGTGAAAAGATTTGCGTTTGTATATCATTTCATAAAGTGATGTTTTCATAAGTTTCCTCCATATAAGGCAAGGATACTATGCTTTAAAAAATAATACAATCCTTATCGTAATTATTTTTGATATCTGCTGAATAGAAAAAGAATCTGAATTTCTCAGATTCCTAGATTTCTACAATATTACCTTTTTTATCCGCAAGAATAACACTCATATGTAGCGTATTCTTTACAACTTCAGGAATTTCGTTCCACTGTCTGCGATAAGCCAGAGAATCATTAAATGCGATACTATAGTGTGTATTCACATCATCAATATGTTTGATGACTTCACTTAATTTAACTGGTAGTGTTTGTTTTCTACCACGTTTGATTCCCTGTACATTAATAACCCAGCGTTTATCATCTGCGTGTGCCTCGATAAATTCTTTATTTTCTTCATATTCCCAGCCATGTTCTGATAACCAGCCTTTGATCAGGTTACATAAATCTTCTGTATTGCGCTTCATTTTGGCTTTCTTTGCCGCCAGTTTTTCTTCTTCAGATTTAGCTGGTCTACCTCTTTTTTTATTTGGGAACATACGTTCTCTTGTGTCCATATCATGTAGATAGAAACGTACAGTTAAATGAGAACCAAAACCGGTATTTCCTTTTGGACGTTGTAAGATTTCATCTCCCTGTAACATCAATTTATAAATAGCCTGGCAACAGGTTGGCATTGTCGCATGCTGAGGGGATACCAATGCATGCAGTGCCTTACTATTGACTTCAATAAACTCCTTATTGTTTTTCACTGCTTCCATTTTTTTACTGCTTAATACTTCCAAGTAATCTTTAATTCCTGGACCTTTCATATTTAACACTCTCCTTTTAATTGCTTACATTGTAAATGTTTTGTTTTGTCGAATACACGCATATTATGGTGGAAAGCGAAAAAAATTAAATTTTTCATGTATAATAGAGTTAGAAAGTGGTGATTTTATGAGAAAGTCGGTATATAAAAAAATACTGTCTGTGATTGATGCGATTGAATTACAGGGGATTCCCTTTGAGCAGTCTGCCATTCGTGTATATGAAGAAATCGCAAATGATTATTATAATTTAAAGCTTTCCGAGATTAAACATTTAATGGATTTTCTAAAAGCGAAGCATTTATTGAAAGTGAATAAGAATGGCATTGATTTATCTCCTGCTGCGACAATCTATGCGAAAAGCAATCAAAATTCTGGTGTTGAAGCTTTGAGTATGTTTGAAAGTTTTATCTTAAACGAAGAAATACATGAATTCTATAACACACAAATACGTAATAATCCTTTTCTATTGAAAAGTGAAGTATTGGAGTATATTGATCGTGAAAGTCTGGAATATATGTTACAGACTACATTATTTGAAGTTCAGCAAGAGAAAATGCGTTTTCACCCAAAACTACTTAAAGGCATTGGGGATATCCTGCATGAATATCAAAAGGATTCTCCTTTAATATCATGTTTTTTGACTGCACTGTATACGTCAACCATTGTTGCTCATGAGGATATGCGAATTGATTATAAGAATACAATGGAAAAGATGAATGATTATAAATATAAACAAGCAATTTTAAGTATCATTCCAAGACGTGGGATTCCCCATGATCGTGATGAAACGAAAGCTTTACAGGTATTCTATAAAGATACTTTGTTTCATGAATTTGATCATGCGTGCCCCATTTGTGCCATTAATATTCCTCATATGTTAATCGCAAGTCATATCAAGCCATTCCGTGACTGCGCTCATATTTATGAAGCAATCGATCATAATAATGGTTTGTTATTGTGTCGTAATCATGATTATTTATTTGATCAGGGATATATTACTTTTGATGATCATGGATATATTATTCTATCTGGTGAATTGTTAAAGATTGAAAATTGGCAGGAAAAGTTTTCTTTGAAGAAAAATTATCGTTTACCAGAAGAATATCTGACAAGAGATAGAGTCTTATTTTTTCAATATCATAGGAAATATATTTTTAAAGGATAAAAGGCCTTAGAATAGAAGGCCTCTTTTATTTTTTTATTCAATTAACTTTTTCATGAATGCTGCATCTACTGTTTTCGCTATCATGACATCTCTAGCTTCTTGACTTTGATCATGGTCACAATAGAACATCACAATATCTTTTGTAGTATGGATTCCTAATGTATGTATTTCACTTTGTAGCTGTTGAATCGTATCTTCTATCATATGCCAGAATATATCCTCAAAATCATCTTTGATTTCCTCGCTTGGCTCATCTTCTCTAAAATAATCACCAATACGATGATAGTAATAAGAAGCTGTAAAATGTGCTACAAGATCAGTTTTTTGAAAATCAATAAAGCCAAATTCTCCCACACTGTATTCTAAACCATGTAGACCATATATCACCATATCATCATCTGCGTATTCTCGTTTTGTGTTCTCAAATCTAGTTAAGTTATTATAGCGAAAGGAAATCATTCCCACATCAGAATCACAATCAAATACCAATGCATATACATCTTTATTTTCTTCCGTTTGACTAAATGTAATCAATGCTTTTTTTATACATTCGTGAAATTCTTTCTGTAGCTGTTTTGTGTCCATAAGTGCCTCCTCTAACATTCGCCTGTAGGAACTTGACCATTTAAATATTGATGAAGAAACTTATCCATCCACTCGCTTTGATAATCTAATTTTAAGCTATCATAAATCAAACCAAAATCATCTGATATATATCCAGCAAGATCATCATCCTCTGTTTGATCATAGACAAATTCAAATACTTCTTGTCTTAATATTTTACAATCTTCTCGATCTGCATCTGAATAAACTTTCTCTTTTTTCAATTGTTCCAGTTGTTCATAAACCTTCATCCATTCTTTGTCAAATGCTGGCATATCCCTTTGTTCCAGTATCTTTTCAATATCCATCTGTGAAAAATCCATTTCTTCTAATTTCTTTATTATTCCCTCTAACATTTTTCTTCATTCCTTTTGATATAGTATAATCGATTCTACTTTTGATATATCTTTATGACATATTGTCGTGATATAGGTAAACACCTCATCTTCTTCCTGAATTTCTAAAAAATCTCCATAACACAAATCAATATCTATATGACGAAACATTATTTGTGTATCTCCTGCCATAAAAACATCTTTATGATAGGTAATGGTATCAATATCTTCTTTAACGACTTGATGATATGGAAGCCTCTTTAAGATTTCATCTAATTGTTCCCGTTTCAACATGCTTCATCATCTTTTGGATATATTTTTTTACATTCACTTAGCTCTGCAGTATCTTTTTCTGAAATATAAATTTCAGCGGTTTTTGATAAATCATTTCCACATACTTTATGCGTGGAAAGGTAATCCATCATCATTGGGTAATCCTTTTCAACATCTTCTGCACAAAGCCATATACCAATTTTAGTATCAGATAAATAATCGTATCCATTATCTGAAATACGATGGTTTGAGTATTCATCTAAACAATCCGATAGTTTATAAAGGATGTCTAAATCAGGGTTTTCAAGTTTTCTACTGTCTACTACAATAATAATCGTTTGCATATTATTCTCTCCTTTCGGTGTATTTCATAAGGTATTCTTCTTCATTTTCTTTGATAATTTGAAATCCAAGTCGTTGATACAAATGTACAGCTGGATTTGCTTTTTGAACCGATAATGAAACACTTTGATATCCATGATGCTTCACACTTACTAGCATTGTTTCCATGAGTTTTGTGCCAATTCCCAATCCTCGATATTCCTTTTTCACAGATATCGCAAGTGATGGTGTTTGATCATCAATATGCCCATAATCATTCATTATTCTAATCCATACAGCACCCACAATATCATGATCCATTTCTGCCAAGAAGCATATATCATCCTTTTTATTCCCAAAATCTTTGATATAAACCTGTAAATCTTCATTATTTATAATACTTTTATCTGGTGGTTTTACACCTTGAGGGATGAATATTGCATCATAAAGGTAATCTTTCAATAGTGGATATTCTTCTGTTTTTATGTTTCTTATTATCAAATTCATCTTATTCATCATCAAACACGCTTTCAAATATCACTTGTGTTTGCTCGCTCATTTTTCTAACAAAACCACTTAATGATACCGCCGTAGGTATCCCCTCTTTATTTAATCGTAAAGGTTTCTGTGTACTTTTGGTGGGGCCAAAACGTAAATCCTTTAAACAATCTTTTGGTAGAGGGCGTGCCATAATCTCACTGCCATGCATACTTACTGCCGCAATTTCTGCACAACAGGTTTGTGGTTCTTGATGCTTTTTATGTGGTATCTCTTGAAGTTCATCTTCTAAAAGGATTGTTTTTATTGTATCTGGTAATTCATCTTTTTGATTATAAAATTTCGCATCTGCACAGGCATAATAAATATCACCATTTACTTTCCTTCGACATATTGCTACATCTTTTGGAATCAGTGCGCCATATGTGTTCCCTGTGTTTGTCACAAGATATGTAAATGCATTTACTATCTTTTCTACTGGCATTCTTGCCATAACGCATAATGTGCCTTGTAGTAAAGCAACAGGATACAGCACATCCCCTTCTTTTAAACGCTTGATGGAAGGCATTTTTGAATGATGGCTTCCATAAATAACAGATAATGGTCCAATATCTTTTGCTTTTTGTAACTCTTTGATATGTTCTTTTGACCAGAATGTAATATATCCTGCCATATGAATACCTCCTGCTATTTTTTAATTATAACACTTCTTTTCGCAAGTTTGATTATCAAATAATTTTTTTTACTGAAAAAGCTGCCTGGATACTATCAGGCATCATCGTTTTATAAAGATATCAAAGCATAAAAAAACTATACATGTATTTATGTATAGCTTTATTCATCCTTATCTGTTTCTGCAGTATTTTTACTTGGCAACTTGAATACCTGTTCTCCAGGTTTACTTACCATGTATTTACCACGGGCGAAACGTTTCACATATTCAGGATCATTTAATTTGTTTTTTTCATCCGTTAACTGTTCTTTTTGTGTTTCTAAACTAGAAATTGCTGATTCAGATTCCGTGATTTCCTTACGTAGATTCATGGTTGTAATGAAATCAGAAGCAGCCATCCATATCATAAAGCATGATACTAAAATTGCCACAAGACTAAGAAATGTCCGAATCGGATGCTTTTTCTTTTTTACTTTTTTTGTTTCGTTTTTTTCTGACATTCCTTCTCCTCCTCTTCAGCATTTTTACAGGTACTTTTATTATACCAACTATTTTTGAATTTACAAGGAGAATTTTATGCTGTAAAGGTTTAAGAAAGCGCTTGATTCCATTGAAAAATTGTAAAAAGACCGATAAATAAAAGCGATAATAAATCATGATACCTAAAATAAAAAATAAAATAAGATACGCATCTGTGACGCCACCATTGATATGAAACAAGCCATAAAATAAAATCATTGTGAAAACGATAGGATACAGGAACTCCAGCGCTGCCTTTAAGAAACCAAAACGAAACGCTTTTTTGAAGCTGACAAGCATACTAAAACCAAAAGCAAAAACCCAGCCCATAAGAAAATGATAGAGAATCGATTGTACTTGGGTCGCAAGCAGCATTATTTAAAGATTTTACTGATCATGGATTCTGAATTTTTGCCTTTTTTATTACTGACATAAGATAAAGATTCGATGAGTCCTCGAATAATGACATCTCCTCTTTCTGTGTCCAGCTTGCCTAATGTCAGATCCTTGCCACTAATGACCATCCAGCCTTGGGCGGTTTCGAGTAGAAACTCGCTGGCATCAAAACTGTCAATCTGTTTTACTCCTGTGATTTCTAATATTTTACGATCCTTTAATACCACATTATGGTAGGGATTCGTTTCAAAGCGTAATGGATTGCTAGATGTATCTTCCATAAATGAAACCTCCTTTTTCTCTATAGCTTATGATATAAAAAAACAGATAGAACTTATTTACTATCTGTTTTCTTTCTCTGTATAAAGCCAATCATCAATAATCCTGCTTCCGCAATAATCGCTGTTATCAGGGAATACGTACGTATCTGTTGGAAAGTATCTGACATATCTGTCTGAATCACATACGCTTCATAGATTCCCTGAAGTTTGGCTGAAATAGATGTAATCATAGATTCATCTAAATGATAAGCTCCAGCTTTTGATACCTTTTCTAAAGCTTCTGCACCTCTTTTTTGAATATCTAAAGAAGATGTATCATGTTCAATATCTTTTGGTGTAACAATGGCTGTTAATGTTTTCTCATCAACGCCTAGTTGTTTAGCAATATCCTGATAAGAAGTGTGAATTTTATTCGCGATTGTTTCAGAAGTAGGGGTAGATGGTTCATAAACAGCTGGTATAAAGGTGGATACAAATACAAGTATGCCTACACATAATATTGTATATAATACGGATTTTAAATATTTCATTTTACATCCTCCCGTATCGCTGGACCAGATACTAAAGATGCATATACAAAGAAACGCTGTGGGGCAGGTGATTGATCAAATGGGTAACAGCTGTACATGATAAGATATTCTTTTTGGTCATTTAAACAATCTGTATCAAATTCTTCTGGTGTCATGATTTTGATATCATATACTTTATACTCATAATTTCCCCAACTAGTTTTTAATTTCACGATATCGCCTTTTTCTACAAATTGCAGCCGGTTGAAATGTGTCCCATTATGTCCTGCCAATAAGATGGGACGTCCTTCTCCTGGCAAGCCGCTGTTCATATATTGTCCAACACCGATATCAAGAATTGATTCGTTATCTCCATAATATACAGGCTTATCTAAATGCACACGATCAATAGAAACATTGGCATATTGTTGCCCCTCTTTTGGAATTTTGATATCTTTTTTATTAATCAGTTTTTGCCCTTCTAACACCAAAGTTTTTACTTCTTCTACAGCATCTTTTGCGCTTTCTGAAGCTTTTGCATATGTTTGATCATATTGCTTCTGAAATTGTGTTCGATAGAATAAAACTACTGCAATACTACAGATCAATGCGATAAATACTATTATGATTTTATTTTTCATATGCCCACCTCACTTCATTTGTAAATTATAACAGGTTTTGATTTGATATCAAAGAAAAAAGATATTCTCTAATCCTGGAGAACATCCTTTACATCTTCCTTTTTAATTAATTTTTCTTCTATTACCTCAAACATCAATGCGGCATCATTTTTATTTACCTGTTTGGGTGTAGATAAAACACGTACACTTAATTCACGATATCCAAAGATAACCTTAATGGTATCTCCTGGTTTTACATCGGTACTTGGTTTCGCTATTTTTCCATTCACGTAAACACGTTCATTGTCTGCCAGCTCTTTGGATACAGTTCTTCGTTTTAATATACGTGCGGTTTTTAAGTATTTATCTAAACGCATGATATCACCTCTACCCCAATAGTTTACCATTTATTCCTGTTGTTGGCGAGATAAAAGTTGTACAAATGCTTCTAATGCATAGGTTTCTTCCTGGGTTAATTCTTTTTTATCAAATAAAACCACAAAGGCCCCGTACCAGTCGCCATAGGCATTGATGGGATAAATAATACCACCATATTCTTTTGGATCTTTTTCATACACCTGACGAGGTTCAAAGACACGTTTACGATGAATATGACAATCTTCTAAGAAAGATTCCTTCAAAACAATCTCTTTCTTATGCAGCCATTCTTCCTGTATAAACATGACAGTATTTTGATACATCGCATGTAATGTAGAACACATAATTTCAATTTCTTCCATATGTTTTGACATTGCATCAAATTTTTGTATGACAATTCTACCGTTATCTATAAAAAATTCTATAGAATCTCCTTCTTTCAAACGATATTGCTTCCTTATTTCCTTAGGAATGACCAGTCTTCCCAGATCATCTAATCTTCTAACAATTCCTGTCGCTTTCATATTTATGACACTCCTTCATTCATTGTACTCATAGTATGCTCATGTGTTTTTTTTATATACAAATGAAAAATTTTGTCATTTAAAAAGTAAAATAAAAAAAATAAATATTATATATGTGATAATAACTTTAAAGGGTTAACATTTAATAAATAAAAAAGAGTAAAATGGGTATGTCATAAGAAATAGGAGTGATAGACATGATTAAAACAACTGGAGATGCTTGTTGCGACAGAATCCACGAACTTTGTGAAGAACGTAAAATTTCTTTAAACAAATTAAGTATCGTTTGTGGAATGACTCAGTCAACATTAAGCAACATTACTTCTGGAAGAAGTAAGAACCCAACTGTTTCTACAATCAAAAAAATCTGTGATGGATTAAACATCTCATTGACAGACTTCTTTGATTCAGAACACTTTACTAATTTAGATCAGGAAATTAAGTAATTGGGTAAAAAAAGCCAGGTCCTTATGGATCTGGTTTTTTTATACGCTGATTTTCCAAAGACATTGTTTCATATCCACTTTGCCAGATGGTTTAAAGACAACATGCTCTGCTTCTAAAAGCGCACGCTGTTCCTCCCATCCTGCCACTAAGGAACCATCGCTGTGTACAACACGATGGCATGGATAATCACCAAAGTAATCTGCATTGCGCAATGCTTTTCCTACCATACGACAGTTTTTGGGATGTCCGCATAGTTTTGCGATCAACTGATAAGATGCGACACATCCTTTTGGTATCTCTTCAACAATCGCATAGACATTGTAGTAAAAATCTTCATTCATCTAATCACCTTACTTTATTTGTAATATTTCTAAAACCCGTTTATTGCCAAGGGTTTTCACCAACTGTTTATAATTTGCCATACGTTCTTTATAATCTACTTTTGATTGACACATAAAAGATTCTTCTTCACATGCCTTGTTATCGCAAAAGTATACATTGTTTTTGATATATAATCGTATGGAAATCCCTTTGATTTCACCCAATTTCATGATACCACCATAATCAAATTTTACACGATTAGAGAATTGATGGCAGGTTGGACAATATGCTCCATTTTTTAAATTAAACACCTGAATAGTAATCATATCATCTTTCACTTCATGTGATAGATAATCAAATTCATAGCTGATAGCTTTCACAAGTTCTTCTACTGTTGAGATAAGTGAAAAGTCCACGACTTCTGTTTTTGGTTCAAAATGAATATCCCGAAGTAATGTAGTCCCCTGTATTTGCGCCAATGTTTGTAGATACCATATCCAAAAATCAGCTTCTCTTTGTTTTCTGGCATTTTCATCAGCGGATTCATCTTCATATTTATAAATCATACATGCGCAATATATTGTATCCAATTCTTCATATTCTAAATCTTCATCATTGTTGTTTTTATGATTATCATGCGATTCATTTTGTATCATATAAGCAAATGCCTGATATAGGTATCCCAGCATAAAATGCTCGTTAGTTTTTAAAACATTTTGGATATCCTCCAAATATTCGTTCATGATTTGTCTATGGTTCCATTCTTCTTGTTCATGATTTTTCATATATGTAAGGATTTCTGCCACTTTATTTTTTGGATAAATGGAATCAGGCCATTCTGATAATATTTTTTCCATACTGAAAAGTGCCAGTTTATTTCTTTCTTTTTGTTTTGCGCAAAGTAACTGGCGTGTCATAAGCAATAATTTGCCTGTATCTTCGATTTCCTGTATTGCTTGTACATAGATATCTTCCATTAGATCTACCCCTTTTTTAAAATGTATTCTATCAATAATTGAATATTCTCACATTTCTTACATAAACCTCCGATATAGACTTTTGTTTGACCATCTTCCATGATATAAGTAGCTTTGCGTACTTGAAATACATCATTCTTACAATTGGAACATTTTTTTATTTTAAGCTTTGATGGTTGTGTAGATTGGTTATTTATATTTATTTCCTTTCCACATGAAGCACAGATCAATTGTACTGTGTTGGTTTGTTGATCAAGTTTTATTCTAAATTCCTCATGTCCGCAAGTACAGGCGATTGCCTGCATGTCTAATGGTTCCTTCGTCAATGTTTGTAAGTAATTATCTACATCCTGTATAGTAATTTCTTTCCATCCTTCTTCATTACTCATTGTTTCATAAGAATATTTTGTAGTATGTGGATAATCATACGGGTGTAATTTATGGCATCTTGCCCAAGCAAGTTCTGGTACTGTTAATATTGCCTCAAAACCAAGATCACTCTTTAATTTTTTTCTACCTGCTACTACTGCATTATAATATGGCTTTGCGTTGATCAAGGCAACACAACGAGCATACAAAAACTCATCTGCGGAAAAGTTTTCACCTTTATAAACACTTTGTGCAATTTTTCTAGTATCTAATCGATACAACAACTCTGCCATCATTTCATCAAAAGCAAAAATCAAATCATCGCCATATTTCGCCAATAATGCAATCAATGGTTCTAATACCGCATAATCATCCCCTTGTTTATCCCAATCCAAATAATCCGTAAAATAGAAAAAATCAATAGGTGTCATCTTTTTACTATGTAATATAAATTGTATAAAAAGCGGTGGTTTATTAGGTCCTGGCATTGCATAAAAACGTTCTTTTTCTGGCATTATATTCACCCCACATTTTCTTTATAATCCGCATATGCTTCATCAATGATATGTTCAAATCGATGATAATCTTCCCATGTTCCTACAAATTCTAAAGGTAAATCACAAAGATCATTGACTACCCAGACATTGTATTCATGGATATATTGTTCATAATATGCGCCCACAAATGGTAGTATTTCATTACTGAAATCAGATATCCATAACTTTCCATCGCAGTAATCTAAGAAAAAATCAACACCCAGCATTTCTTCTTTTCTAACCTTTTCTAATGCCTCTGGTTCATCTTCATGTATTTCGCCTTCAAAGTGATGTTGAATGATCCATGTCATAAAAAATCCTATATGGTTTGCGGCCATACGTTGAATTTGTATTTCATTTTCTTCTGTAATTTCCTCTGGCTTTTTCTTATACAGAAATAAAAAATTCTCATACGCCGCATCATAATAGTTATCCATACGATCGTAACTACTTTCCATACGCACAACATTTTTACCATATTTCCATTCTCTTTGTTGTTTTTCCGGTTGTTTTTCTTGCGTATTTTTTACTTTTTTAAACTTATCAAATAATCCCATTTTATACTCCTTTCACAGAATCCATTGTGATTCATTTATTATCTGAAAATCATTACCTAATTCTTTTTTTATATCCTCCAGCAATGATAAGCCAGTTTCGTATAAAGCTTTGCGCTCATCTTTGTGCATGACAAAAGGCCCAGCTGGATCCTTCCAATCTATCAAAGACAATATCTTTTCATCATATGCTTCCAATGCTTCTATTAACGCTTTTGATAATCCTAATGATTGATAAGAAATTTCATACCCATAGATATCTTCTGTTGCCTGATCTTGCGCCCATAAGCTTGTGGCATAGTATTCTGGCATAAAGCGTAATTTATATTTCATGCCTGCTTGCATATAGTTTCCAGAATACATCGTATCAAAATGTTCTATCATCTTATCACCTCTGTATCTCATAATGTCACAATTATAGACAATGTTTTTATGAAGTTAAGTAAAAATTAGATTTCATTATCAGTTCCTTTGCCTGATTTATTTGTTTTTCATGCCATTTTGTGTACATGTTTTCATCATTTAGAATGGTGAAAAGCTCTTGCACAATTGCTAAATGCTCCATATGTTTTTGCATATATTCTGTATAGTAATCGATTTGGGCTTTATCCATCCACGCTGTTTTATTTTTTGGATCATTTGATGAATTTTGATATAACTCCAACAAATTCTGGTTTGTTTTTTCATATTCATTTTTAGATTCTAATAATAAATTTAAATCTTTTTTTGCGCTTTCTTTATCATTCATACCTAAATAAAACGCGGCATTTTTTAGCAGTAAAATATAGTTTCTTACATCTAAAATATCCGATTTTTTATATTCTTTTATATAGAAATTTTTAATAGCTTTTATATCAGGATATTGATCAAAAAATGGAAAAAGTTCTTCTGTAATTAATTCTTTTATATCCTGTATTGCCATTTTTATATTTTTTTTTGTTGAACAATCAAATACAAAAGGAAAGTTCTTTTCAGCTGCGACTTTACAAAACGACTCATCACTTTTTTCATCATAATATACCATACATAATGGATAAACATAACCTTTCAATTTACGAATGCCTTTATTTGTTTTCCTAATAGATGTTACTTCTATCTCATATACAAGCTCACGGTAAATCTTACAATAACGCTGTCTGGTTTTTGAAACTTTATGAAACCCATTTTGTTTTAATAATTCAAGAATATTTAATTTAATTTCTGAATCGATCATTGTTTTGATTTCCTTACTTGTCAATTCAGAAGCAACAATCTCATCATATTCTGATATTCTCCATGGTTTATTCTTTAAACACTTTTTTAATTCCTGATTAGATAAATTTGATTTCATTTTTAAATTCATAAAATGTATAAATCTAATTGCTACCACTATTATTGATATAAATACAATTAATTTCAATACTTTCACCTTCTTTTATCTTATCCATTCCTAAAACATAACTCATATCTTATTCTTAATATTCCACTCCTTTTCTGGCTGGTATATTTTGATCATATGGGTGCTTTTTCGCAATCATTTCCGTTTCATAATCGCATAATTCTTTTAATCTTGCGTCTGGATTTCTTCCAGTTAATACAATTTCTTTTGTGTCATGGTTTTCTATTAAAAATTTTAAAACACGTTCTAAGGAAATCATTTCCAAACCAATTACATCCAGTATCTCATCTAAAATTATACAATCATATCCAGTAGATGATGTTACTTCCTGCCATAGCTGTTGTTGAGCTATTATACACTTTGTCTTTTCTGTTTCATCCATTTGAAAATAGAACTTTCTGAATGGATAATGATATCGTACATCTATATGGGATTGATTTTTTAAGAAGATGATTTCCCCACTTGTGCCATCTTTCAAAAATTGCGCGATCAGACATTTTTTGTGATGACCTGCCATGCGTATCGCAAGACCAAGTGCAGTAGTTGTTTTACCTTTTCCTGAACCGTGATAAATATGTATCATAAAACACCTCCATATTTACCTTTAGTATATCATTTTTTCTTATATCTCTATAGAAAAAAAGTGCCCAATTTTCAGACACTTATAATTCATTTTCTGCATCTTCATCTAATGCTTCTATTAAAAAGCTAACAGGGCGAAACCCATCGTTACAGGATATCATCGCAGACTTTTTGTTTTTCATCCAGCCTTCATAAAAATCTTCTGCGCTATGTGATAATGCCATCACAAAAGACGACATACTTTCCCATGCACTATCGCACATTCCTTCAGGCTTACACCATCCATTTGTGATAAACACCATGCCTTCTTTCATATCACAAGCATGCTCTATTGGATTTTCATATTGCGCCATTAAGTCCTGATAACACGCAACTCTCATAACTGTAATTTTACATTTTTTCATAAACTATCCTGCCTTATTTAATCTTTGAAGATTCTTTTGCGTATAATTAAACATAACCACATTTGGGATATACGCAGCATATAACTTGATCAATATAAGTTAACTTCTCTCATTTCCATATCACATTTACAACTTTTCATATCATCAACTCCTATTCATCCCAATGCTTTGGTTGTGATAAGCATTCTTTGAAACTATTTGCGACAAAATAACATTCATCTTCTTCCCATCCCATATCACCTGCACATACAGCATAAACAGATGCATCATCATATCGCATATTAAAGATGTAGAAATTGCCACATCCATCCATCGCAAATGGATAAGCAAATGGCATAAATTCAGAGAAATGATATAAGTCATAATATTCAATGACTTCTTCTAACGCTAAAAACTGATACTCTCGCTCGCCATATAAAAAGATACCACCATTGCTTTCAGATATCAATGTCTTATAATCTTCTGGAACCACTTGCGAAGGAAAGTTTTGTCCACGTAACCACGCATATAAGTTCTTGAAATCGTCATTAGTTGCGCCTTTATTTCTGGTATATATTGTATCAAAATGTTCTATCATCTCATCACCCCATTTATCTCATAATGCCACAATTATAGATGTTTTTTTACCGTTTCAAAACACCACATTTATAAACATTCAGTATATCTCCTATTACCATTATAACAAATATAGTTCTAAAATTTAAAATCAAATATGTAAATTGATAATACATGTTATAATTGTAACAAAGGCTGGTGGTTCATATGGTACAATATGAAATGTATTTTACAAATGAATATACAGAAGAAATCATTTCAGACTTGTGTAATATCATGAAATTACCTTATTCAGATGAAAAAGTAAATAAAGCAATGTCTGAAAAAGATATTTATAGTAAAGATAATTTATTAATTATACAAAACAAAGAGTGCTTTATATGTACGAATTGTAGTAATATTGATTATATTTATCCACTTATTATTCGTTGTCCTGATGCTTTATCAGAAGCTGTAAATCAATGTATGTTTACATGGGATCAACAGATTAGACTAGAATATTGTCAGGAACCATCAAAGGGTATTCCAAATGTTTATAGTAACGATAACACTCTTTTAAAGTATTTAGAGGATGTTTATCAAATGAGATTTTTATAAAATATTATATAAGTCACATACGATCAAAATATTAATTTTAAATTATACGTTTTATAAACAATAAAAAAGGCGAATGTATATTGATGATATGCACTCGCCTTTCTATTCATTACCATTTTATATATGTGTAATTTTTTCAATCAAACAGGTATGTTTCTTATCCTTTTTCGCATAATTAATGCCAACAAATAAACACTCTTCTGCATAGTTGATTTTTTCTATATAGTTCTTATCTTTAATTTGCTGAATTGCTTCTCCAGCTGTTTTATCATATTTCAATTCTAATATAATTGCAGGATACCCTGATATTTTAGGCGTAAACAAGAAATCTACATATCCTTTCCCTGATTTATC
>NZ_QVFI01000003.1:0-193501 GCF_003433845.1 Absiella sp. AM09-50 | reverse complement strand
TTTTAGGCGTAAACAAGAAATCTACATATCCTTTCCCTGATTTATCTTCTCTTGTGATTTCGTAATCATTCCTTGCTGACAAATAACATAGTGTGATAACACAAGACATACTGTTTTCATTATTATACTGCAAGAATGGTATCTCTTTATCATGAGCAATTTCAATCATTTCCGCTACTTTATCAGCATCGCCATCCATTGTAGCCTTTAATATCTCATTAGATTGTCTTACGATTTCTGATACTCCACCCATGTATTCTTCTTTTAATACATTTTGAAACTTGATCATTAATTCATGATTAGGTATCGTTAAAAAGCCATATATGACCATGGAAGATAAGATTTCATCACGTGTATCTAATTGTAATTGTGTAGCATTGACATACACCATCACTTAAAGCATTATTTACTGACCTTGGATTAAATAAACTACTACCATCACTTAGATGATATCCATCATACCAGTATTTTAATTCCTCATATGATACATCTTTACAATGTTATTAAAATATTCTTGAAAAGAAGTCCATGGATCAGGCAGCCTACTTAAATCAATATAAATTACATGGTGTTGATTCATATGTTCTTCAAATTCAGGTATCTTTGATATTTTTAATCCTTTGAATAATTCTCTACTATCATAACCTTTTGCAAAATAAGCAGCCAACATATTTGCATATCCTTTATCCAAAAACAGGCAGAAGACTCCAACTTCAATGGCGACAAGTAAGTTGGAATACACGCTGTGCACCCTTTAGATGTGAATGCAGCAATATGAAAATCTTGTCTTTTCTTCCTTCTTGTTTCTGTTTTTTCTATCACAATATTCCACATAATCTTTATAAGCATTTCTCCTCTTTTCATGCTATCATTAGCTTAATTACAAAATAGAAAGGAGAGAATTAGATGAATCTAAATAATTTACAAGCATTTGCTCATAGTTTGATAGAGAATAATCGTGCTGAATGTGATTTTGTGGAATACAAAAAATCTTATAAACAAGAGGATAAGATTTTAAAAACAATTTGTGCATATGCGAATAATTTTATGAATCGAGATTATGGTTACTTGTTTATTGGTATTGAAGAACAAGATGATAAAGCTAGTGGTGTAAAGGCTATTCCTATTAGACCTATTACAGGTTTATTAGAGGGAGAATTAGAAGTAGCTGAAAATCATATAAAGTCTTTATTTAAGTATATACAGCCAACACCAACATGTCATTTCATCTCTGATCAAATTGATGGTAAATGGTATTTCATCGTTGTTGTAGAGCCTAGCAATCGTTTAACAGAAGTCACTGATAAGGGAGCACATAAAACAAAACTTTCTAAAGGTGGTCGCTATATTCGTGTAAACAGAGATACTGTATTGCCTAATACTAGACAAGAATATGAGTTATTAAGAAAATTTGCAGGTTATTCATTTTGTGATGATTTTCATGCAACTGCAACCCTTGATGACTTAAATTATGAATATATGAAAGAATATCTTGTGAAAACAAATGCTGCACAAGATTTAAGAAAATTGCCAAAAGAAGAAATGGCGAAAATGCTAAAACTTATTGGTGAAGAGGAATCAAATAAAGACAAAATAAAGAACTTTGCTTTGTTAATGTTTGCCGATCGACCTGAAGATTATATTCCAGGTGCTCATATTGAAATTATTACAGAAAGTAGAGATGGTACTTCTAGGATGAGTGCAGAAAAGTTTGAAGGTCCTATTTGGATTCAAGCTCAACAAGTTAGAAACTATTTTAAAGACAGAATCGAACATTCCTATACAATTAGAGAAAGTGGAAATATTTATCATCGCATCGTCAAGAATTGGCCGGATATCGCTTGGAATGAGTTTTCAACGAATATGATTTTACATAAGAACTATGATAATCCTAATTATGGTGGTATTTATGTGTATTCAGACCATATTTCCTTTGCAAACCATAATCGCCCATTACCTCCTGTTTCCATTAAAGATTTAAATGAAAAAACAATTTTTGATATTCGTGCTTATTTAAATCCACAAATCAAAGATATGTTTTATAAGCTTCATTTAATTGAATCCTATGGTTCAGGTATTAGACGAGCTAAAACAGCTTTAAAAGAAAATGGCAATGATGCACCAATGTTTTTACCAGATAATGAAACAGACGATTATACACAAGTGATTATGTATATCAATAAAGAATATAAAGAATATGAAGATCTAGATAATAAACCAATTCAAAATGAAACAATCAAATTACCTAAAAATCAGCAAATTGTTTATGACACGATTTTAAATAATCCAGGATTAAGAATTCCTGCATTAAGTAAATTATGTGGATTAAAAGAAAAGAGCATTGATAATGCTATTTTAAAATTAAAGAAACAAGATTTAATAAAATATATAGGGACAAGTAAAAATGGCGGTTATTATTTAAAAAGTAGGGACTAAAGTAGGGACTAAAGTAGGGACTAAACTGATTCATTTAATTGTATTAATATCTGTAAAAATACTATTATCAATTAGAAATTTTACGTGAATATCTGTCCTCAAGTATCATTACTACTCCGATGATTGTGCTACTTTTTGTATAAAAAAAGCCTCTTTTCTTACTACAGAATTACTATAGAATGGAAAGAGGTTTTTATAAGAAATATGGTACATCGGTTTAAGTGATATAGCACCAGTATAAAAGCTATAAGTGTATCGAATAATGCGTAATATGCAGTTCTTTTTTATTATATTTTATGTGTAATTTTTTCAATCAAACAGGTATGTTTCTTATCCTTTTTCGCATAATTAATGCCAACAAATAAACACTCTTCTGCATAGTTGATTTTTTCTATATAGTTCTTATCTTTAATTTGTTTTATCGCTTCTTCAGCTGTTTTATCATATTTCAATTCTAATATAATTGCAGGATAACCTGATATTTTAGGCGTAAACAAGAAATCTACATATCCTTTCCCTGATTTATCTTCTCTTGTGATTTCGTAATCATTCCTTGCTGACAAATAACATAGTGTGATAACACAAGACATACTATTCTCGTTATTATACTGCAAGAATGGTATCTCTTTATCATGAGCAATTTCAATCATTTCCGCTACTTTATCAGCATCGCCATCCATTGTAGCCTTTAATATCTCATTAGATTGTCTTACGATTTCTGATACTCCACCCATGTATTCTTCTTTTAATACATTTTGAAATTTGATCATTAATTCATGATTAGGTATCGTTAAAAAGCCATTATGATATGATAAAAAGCCATATATGACCATGGAAGATAAGATTTCATCACGTGTATCTAATTGTAATTGTGCAGCATTATATCCTTCTAAATCAGCTCTTACTGGAATTTCAGAAACCATCTTCACAACATCTTCTCTTACTGCTTCTACATTATATTTGATACAATTTGAAATTTCATGCATTGGTCCTGTTTCTGTCCAATAGTTTTGACATACACCATCACTTAAAGCATTATTTACTGACCTTGGATTAAATAAACTACTGCCATCACTTAGATGATATCCATCATACCAATATTTTAATTCCTCATATGATACATCTTTACTATGTTCACAAAGCTCTCTTACTTCATTTTCAGTAAAGCCAAAATAACTCTCATAAATCATATCATTCATGAAATTATATTCACGAAACATATTTAATTCAGAACCATTAGAATACTGTAAAATAGGTAGTACACCTGTCATATAGGCTAGCTCCACATATGGTTGATCTTTTAATAGGCCTTTCAAAAACTCTAAATATGCTTTTTTGTCCTCATCGTTCATAAACGTTTTATAGAAGATAGAATCCCATTCATCAAGTATAAAAATAAATTTATCGTTGGTTCTTTCAAATAGATTTTGCATAGGTTCACCAGGAACTTTTTCAATATGATAAGCTTTTTTTAAATCATCTAGTAAACAATGCTTAATCCAATCCAAATATTCTTGGAAAGAAGTACATGGATCAGGCAGTCTGCTTAAATCAATATAAATCACATGATGCTGATTAACATGTTCTTCAAATTCAGGTACCTTTGATATTTTTAATCCTTTGAATAATTCTCTACTATCGTAGCCTTTTGTGAAATAAGCTGCCAACATATTCGCATTCATTGTTTTACCAAATCTTCTTGGTCGAGTAATACAAATATACTTATTTAATGTTCTGATTCTATTTTGAATTTTATCAATCATCAACGTTTTATCTACATATAAACTATTTCGATATTCTTGAAAATTAATCATTGGTGTTTTAATATCCAGATAATACATAGGTTCACATCCTTTCTAAGGTTTTCTTCCTTTTCATTATACCCTATATCTTGTTTCAAAACGATGCAAAACTCTGATTTTACATGATTTCACAAAATATATCTCATCATCATCCCAATTCTAAAATGGAATCAATGTTTTTAAATAAACAACCACATACAAATCCAAATAATCAAATTTAGGAAAACAAAAACACCATTGTTTTTTAGAGAAATATCTTTGTCTTTTTTTACTACCCAATCTGCATAGAATAGATATCCTATATTCAATAATATGCCAAACATGATCCACAAACCAAATAGCATTCCTTTTGTTGAATTATTTTCAATATGACG
Source organism: Absiella sp. AM09-50 (assembly GCF_003433845.1). Lineage (NCBI taxonomy): Bacteria > Bacillati > Bacillota > Erysipelotrichia > Erysipelotrichales > Erysipelotrichaceae > Amedibacterium > Absiella sp. AM09-50. The sequence goes on along the minus strand of NZ_QVFI01000003.1, from coordinate 188,889 downwards.
AAAAGAAGCTAAGATAATCGCAAGAATGATAAAGATAACGATGTCTAAAAATACCACAATTGTAGATACTGACATACGTTTTGCGTTTTGTTGGTCTTTTTCATTAAGAAACATCTTTTCTCGATATTTGATATTTAACACGATAATGGAAACAAATATATCTAAAGCAAGGATTCCACAACTTAATGCAGGCATCCATACAATATCTAAGAATATATCCATAATGAAGCTTAAAACCAATACAGAAACAAAAACCTGTAACAGGTGCATTTCAAAATCCAGTAAAAAATGAGTAAGTTCTTTTTCATCATATTGAATCTGATCATCATATCCTGCGATAAGAGAAAATTCTTGATTGTTGATACAATATCCATAAGCAATAATAATTGTGCCACATACCAAGTTCAAAACTACCACATAAATCATATTCGTAATATGTGCTCCCTTAAAATATATTGCGACCATATAAATTAAAGAAAGAAGCAGCGACAAGCAAAATCCCCTTGTGAGCTTTTTCTGACGTTCTACTTGTTGAAATGTATCATCAATTTGAAGTAATGTATCAACATGTATATGAAATATATTAGAAAGTTTCGTGATACTATCAATATCTGGTTCAGATATATTACGTTCCCAATTACTGATTGCTTGTCGACTCATACAGAGTCGATCTGCCAAATCTTGTTGCGAAAGTTTTTCTCTTTTACGATAATATTGAATTTGTTTGCCTATCATTGCCATAAGAATACCTCCTGTTCACAAACAGCATATAGGATACTAATGGAAATGTCCAGTAGATAAAGCGCAATGGTTTGTTGCGAAGAGTTACAGCTTTGCTTATTTACCAAATATGTCAAATATTTAACCAATCATGTAAATAACTTCGCCATTTTCTTCTATTACATTTATAATAATAGAGAAAGAGGTGGAGATCATCATGAAAACAGTACAACGTGCAGTATTAATGTTACGACGCAGTAAAAAAGAAACAATATCCTTTATCATGACATTAACAATATCCATTGGATTACTGTATTTGTTCGTTAATCTACAAATTGCGACAAAGCAAAATGAAATTAATATATTGGAAATCAGCGATACAACAGATTTAATTATGTTAATATTCACATTAGCAATTGCTGGGATTTGTGCATGGAACAGTTTTAACGCAAATACGTTTTTCCAAAAAGCAAAATCAAAAGAGCTGTGTGTTTATTTAAGCAGTGGAATGAATATTGTGACACTATCAAAATATTTATTAGTCCAAAATTTTATCCTTTTAATAATTTCTACCATTTTAGGTGGTATCCTTGGCATAATCTTTAATCCCATCGTCAATCTTTTGATTATGATACTTACATCAACATCTTTGCCATTATTCAACATTACCATATATGGTACACTTACCTGGATAGCGATTCTGATTTTTGAATTCATATTTATGGTCATGTCAAATGTTGGCTATGCCTATCGTACAGAATTAAAATATCTTTTAGATAACAGTCATCGTTTAGATATTGGGGATACCCGAATGTTTAAAGCAAAAGATCCTTTATATTATGTATTCTTTATTTTAGGCGCAATTATGCTGCTTATCCTGCCCGCAAAGGATATTTTTCCGATGGTAGGCTGTGTTATTGGTATTTTTGGTCTTCAAGGAATATTGCGATATGCAATTCCAAAACGTTTAGAGCTTATGAAAAATCAACATACAAATCTAAACTCTGAAAAAATATTAATCGTCGGTGCGCTATACTCATTAGTAAAAACGATGTGCTTTTATATCATTATTTTATTTGCTTTATTAATCCTGATGAGTTGTTTCTTGTTTGCTTATGATATGTCAAATTATATGCGAATTGTTTTATGTATTGGCTATATGCTGCTACTTATCATGATTGGAATCAGTATCTACTATAAATTAATCATTGAAGCTAAAAAACAGGTAGATGAATATTATCACCTGCAGTTGCTTGGCTTCTTGAAAAAAGATTTAGAAAACATTGTAAAAAAAGAAATTCGTTTGATATTCTTAATCATATTGGCTGCGCCATTCCCATACGCCATCATTATAGGTTTGAGGTTTTTATTTATACAGAAGATAAGTTTCATTTTATGTTTATATGTTTTATTAAGTTATATAGTGGTTCTATCCTTGATTGGTTTATTTACAGAGCATATATATCTGAAAATCATTTTTCAAAAAGATAAAGGAGAAGAATAATCATGGAAAAAATAATTGAAGCAACAGATATTTCAAAAATATATGGCAGTCATTATGTTGGAAAGAATGTTACCAACAACCCAATTGCGGACGTTTTTCAGGCAAAGATTGCGGAGGTCATTAATAAAGTTCCGACAACCGTTGCACTTGATCATGTAGATTTAACGGTTCATCGTGGAGATTTTGTCTGTATTATGGGACCTAGTGGGTCTGGTAAAACAACCTTGTTGAATGCAATTTCCACAATAGATCCTCCCACAAAAGGAAAGGTTCTGATCGAAGGTAAAAATATCAAAAAAATGGGAGATATTGAGATTGGAAATTTCCGCCATCAATATTTAGGTTTTATCTTCCAGAAATTCAATTTATTAGAAAATCTAACAGTTTTTGAAAATATCGCCATACCATTAACCATTGCGAAAACTAGTGATAAAGAAATTGAAACCCGTATTTTTGATATCGCAGATAAGGTAGGTATTAAAGAATTATTAGATAAATATCCAACGGAATGTTCTGGTGGACAATGTCAACGTGTAGCCATTGCCAGAGCATTGATTACTAATCCAAAACTAATTGTTGCGGATGAACCTACAGGAAATCTGGATTCCAAAAACTCTCATGAGATATTGCAGTTATTGAAAAAGTTAAATAAAGAAGAAGGTGTTACCATCTTAATGGTTACGCATGATTCTATGATTGCAAGTTATGCAAAACGTTTATTATTTATTATGGATGGCAAGATTGCGCAGGTATTGGATCGTGGAGATATGAAACAAAAAGAGTTTTATCATCAGATTATGGAAATCACTTCACATGAAGCAATGGAATTATTAGAAGACGAGGAATAATGAAAAAGTGATTTATAGTATTTTGCGCTATAAATCACTTTTTTGATACAAATTTTGAGCGTTCGTTATGACTTCTATTGACGTTTTTCATTTCAATGGTTTTTTGTTTACACAATAAGAACTACCATCTTTCTCACGCATTAGAAATTTATAATCTATTAGATATCTTCTAAGTAAAACAAAATCATCATAAACAGGTTTTAAAATTTCATTTACTTCTGCTTCAGAATATTTTTTGTTTTCATCAAATTGTGTTGCAATCATATTTAACACTGCTATTTTCTTATTTTGCTTTTTTGGCATCACATTTAAGTGCATTGGTTCAAATGTCATAAAATTACTTACATCACTTATCTTTACATCATTATTTATTTCCATATCCCTTACCTCCTTAACTATTTTATTAATTATACCATAATTAGTATCAGAAAATTATATATGTAAAACTTTGTTCAAAAAATATTGCAGTTCGTCACAAAATTATGCAGTTCATCACATATCTGTTGACTTAATTGAAACACCGCAGTTCATAACAAAATTCTACCATTCACAACAATTTTCTTGACATATTATCATTCTTCTATGAATGGGTATTCCACTTGTTGCAGATTTCTGCTGTTCGTTGCAACTTCTATTGACAAGTTACTCTCCAATTTATCTTACATATAGAGAAAAACTGATGATATTCTCATCAGTTTTATGCATTTTTTATAACTAATTCATCTGTACGCTCTAAGATTTCTACCATCTTATATAACCAATCTTTCGTCTTAGGCAGCTTCATAGAAATTTTGCTGTTCACATAACGAATGCGTGTATCTTTTGAAATAGATGTCATCATTTCAAACAATTTTACACCATCAATTCTGGTAGACCATGCACTCGTAAATGTCACATTAACAAACTTCTGTTCCTCAGTAATATTTTCTACATGAGGTTCATTCAATAAGATATCCAGACGTTTCTTTTCAAATAATAATTGCACTGCTTTAGGCAGTTTTCCATAATTATCTTTGATTTCTTCCTGCATATCCAACAGCTCTTTTTTAGTTGTGATCGCATCCATACGCTGATACAATGTGATTTTTTCATAATCTTCATTCGCAAATTCGTGTGGGATATACGCATCTACTTTCACATTTGCTTTTTTCATCACAGGTTTTACTTCTTTTTTAATACCCTTCTTTTCCATGATGGCACTATTTAACATTTCAATGTACATATCAATACCTACAGTATCAATAAATCCTGCCTGCTGAGGTCCCAGCATATCACCAGCACCACGAATGGTCAAATCTCGCATGGCAATTTTATATCCACTGCCCAATTGTGTAAATTCTTTGATAGATTTTAATCGTTTCATCGCAATTTCACTTAATTGTTTATCAGGTGAATACATCAGATATGCATAGGCCAGACGATCACTTCGGCCTACTCGGCCTTTGATCTGATATAACTGACTCAAACCAAAATGATCGGCATCTTCTATTAAAATCGTATTTGCATTTGGAATATCAATACCAGTTTCAATAATAGTTGTACATACCAAAACCTGATATTTATTATCCGTAAACTGCATCATGACATCTTCGATATCATCTCGCTCCATCTTTCCATGGGCAACTCCGACCTCAATATCCGGCAGCGCTTCTCTTAGTTTTGCGGCTACGTTATATATTTCTTTTACATTGTTGTATAAATAGAATACCTGCCCATTTCTTGCCAGTTCTCGTTGTATGATTTCTTTGATCATAGAGAAGTTCTTTTCAATGACATAAGTCTGTACCGGCATACGATTTAATGGTGGTGTTTCTAGTTGTGATAAGGAACGAATACCAATCAAAGACATTTGCAGAGTTCTTGGAATTGGCGTTGCACTCAGGCTTAATACATCGACACTGTTTTTTAATTCTTTGATTTTTTCTTTATGTTCTACACCAAATCGCTGTTCCTCATCGATAACCAAAAGTCCTAAGTCTTTATAAACAACATCTTTACTTAACAGACGATGGGTACCAATCAATATATCAATCGTTCCCTCTTTTAATCCTTCTAAAATTTTTCTTTGATCTGCAGGTGTGATAAATCGATTGATAACTGCGATCGTGACAGGGAAATTTTCAAATCGTTTGATAAAGGTTTTATAGTGCTGTAAAGATAAAATTGTTGTTGGACATAAGAATGCGACCTGTTTATTATCCACAACTGCTTTGAATGCTGCACGTGCTGCGACTTCTGTTTTACCAAATCCAACATCCCCACATAATAAACGATCCATTGGTTTATGGCTTTCCATATCCTTTTTTATTTCTCGAACAGCAATATCCTGATCTACTGTCAATTCATAAGGGAAATCTTTTTCAAATTGTTCCTGCATGGGGGTATCTTTACTGAAAGCGAATCCGATATTTTCATCACGGTTAGCATACAGATGAATCAAACGATCTGCCAGTTCCGCAATCTTTTCACTAACCTTTTTCTTGGTCTTTTCCCAATCATTGCTGCCAAGCTTATTCAGCTTTGGCGAAGCACCTTCTTTGGATACAAACTTTCTAATCAAACGGAATTGTTCAAGTGGTACCAATAGCTCCGCATCACCTTTATATACGATATGTAAAAAGTCCTTGTGGACACCATCCATCACTTTATTGATAATCCCCATATAGCGACCAATACCATGCTGATTATGTACAACATAGTCGCCAACATTCAACTCTTGATAATCGTGTAAAACTTCCGCTTCTTTAAATTTATTACTAAAACGGCTAGCTTTTTTTATTGTGTGAAACAGTTCTTTACTAGTATATACGCTGATATTTTCTTTTAGACAGGTAAAACCTTCTACCATCTTCTTACAAAGAATGGAAATACCTTCTTCCAGTGTATCCTGTTCCTTAACCTTACGATAAGCGATATTTTCTTCATTTAGAATCTTTTCTACTTGTGGAATTTCTTTATCATCCAGACATAACAATACACGGCGTTTTCTGGATTCAGTGATGATTTCTTTCATTGTTCGCTCTAAGTTGATATCTCCCAGAGCCATCGTCATGATTTGTGAAGATACAGGTTTTTTATAATCCACAAACATGTTAAATTCAATGGTTTGATGTTTGGCAAGTACTTTATTTAATTCTTCAAATACCTGAAATTTATATAATGCCTGTCCTTCTTGAAACAGTTCCTGAAGATAGGCAATATTTTCTTCCAGGATATGCTTATTTGCTTCTTTGACTTCTTCTTTACTGGATACAATAATCCATGCTTTCTGCATATAATCAAAGATTGTCGCATGTTCATCCAGATATGCATAGTAACGATATAGTCTTGCTTCCGGCATACGATTACTGATGGCATCTAAATCTTCATCTATACGATTTTTTAATGTTTCACGATAGCTTTCATGTAGCTGCGTTTCTTGTTTTGATAGTTCTTCATTTACACGTTCTGTGATACAGGCAATTTCTTTATCTGTGAATAACAGATCACTTGCTGGTACAATGTGTGCTTCCTTGATGACCTCAATGGTTCTTTGTGTAGAAATATCAAAGAAACGAATACTATCAATGATATTATCAAAGAATTCTATACGCAAAGGATGTTCATAATTCATGGAATAAACATCAATGATACCACCACGGGCGGCATAGCATAATGGCTGATCTACACGATTGACATAGGTATATCCTGCCTCAAACAGTAACGCTTTTAAATCATCGTATTCAATTTCTTGATCTGTTTTCAATGAGATGAAATGCTGTTGAAATACTTCTGGAGATGGCATATAGCGAATAGCGGCTGCCGTATTCAATACCACAATACGTGGTTTTCCATCCATCATTGCTGCCATAGACTCCATCTGATTTGCTTTACTTTCAGGTGAAGCTGCAATTGCTTCTACACGTAAAGAATCTTCCATGACGAAAAGCAGCACATCGTCTTCTAGCAGGGTGGTTAAACGCTCGTAAAGCTTTTGTGCTGTATAAGTATTATTCTTGATCACAAACAGATTTTTTGGCTGTTGTTTGAAAGCCGCAGCCAATAGTAATGCTTCCTCACTTAAGGATAAATTGCCCAGATTGCTTTGCTTATGCAGAATGCTTTGTAAGGCTTCATTATCCTTTAGTTCTCTTAATAAGATATCCATGTTCTCACCTATTTCTTATTGAAATTACTCATGGTATCCACAAAGGAATGCGTGATGGAAAAGATAGCGGCATCTTTCGCATTTGCGACAGCTTTTTCATACTCTGCCTGATCTTCTTTTCTAATTTTTCCAAGTACCCAGTCAACAACAGGGACCCGTGCATCTTTGCCGATACCAACGCGAATACGTTTAAAGTCTTGGGTATGTAAATGTGCAATGATACTTTTTACACCATTTTGTCCTCCGGCACTGCCTTTTTCACGTAGACGGATTTTACCAACTGGCATATCCATATCATCATAAATGACAAGAATATCCTCCACATCCACATGATAGAATTTCACAGCTTCAATCAATGCCTCTCCACTGTTATTCATATACGTTTGTGGTTTCATTAACATGACCTGTTCCCCACCGATACGGGTAGTCGCAATGAGTGCCTTAAACTTTTTCTGTTCGATAGAAACTCCACATTCTTTCGCAATTTCATCCATGACTTTGAATCCAGAATTGTGTCTTGTATTTTCATATTCCTTACCAGGATTTCCTAATCCTACGATAATTTTCATGTTCATCACCTCAATAGCTTTTACATTATAACGCAAAACTATGAAAAAGCATAACTATTTTGTTCTTTTTTCTATAATATATTTTCAAGTACCAAAACATTCTTCAAAAATGTAGAAACCATGTAAAAATTCTTTTCTTTATATATGAAAAATGACCACTTATATGAAAATATAGGCCACCTATCGTTTTATACTAGATGAAAGAAGGATTGATTGCTATACTGTAACTGTCAAAGGGGTGATCGTATGCAGGTAGAGGTAAAAATTGATGATCATTATACAGAACCAAAAGTTATCATCTTAACTGATAAAATGAATGATGAAATAAATGAACTCATCAAAAAGATATCAGATGAAACACCACAGGTGATTTTAGGTTTTCAAGATAATATCATGCGAATTTTAGAGGAAGAGCATATCATACACATTTATTCAGAAAATGGTAAGATACTGGCAGAAACAGATGATGGCATATATCAACTGCGTTTACGTTTATATGAAGTGGAGAAACGTCTGGATTCACATCGATTTATACGGATTTCTAATTCAGAAATTGTCAATCTTAGTAAGATTAAGGAATTTGATTTAAGTTTTGTCGGCACCATTTGTGTTTCTTTATCAAATGGTAAAGTCACTTATGTTTCACGCCGTTATGTCACAAAAATGAAACGTATATTAGGAATATGAGGTGAAGAAAATGAAAAAACAAATGATTCTAAGAGGTTTATTAGGCTTTCCATTAGGTATCGCTATTGGTTATGTTATTACAATTATCATTTCTTTGATATGGGCACATGGATATTATTCTCCTGTGATTCCAGATTTAATTGATTATGTAGGAAGTGAAATTTATGCTGTGATTTTACAGACTTTCCTGTGTGGTGTTATGGGTAGTGGCTTTGCGATGGCTTCGATGATATGGGAGCATGAGGAGTGGAGTATCGCAAAACAAACAGGATTATATTTTATGATATCCGCTATGTTAATGCTGCCAATTGCTTATGTTTTAAACTGGATGGAACATACATTCATGGGATTTATCACATATCTTAGCATATTTATCTTTATCTTCGTTATCGTTTGGCTCACGCAATATTTTATATGGAAAATTAAAATAAAAAGATTAAACAGGGGTGTATATCATCTAAAAAAGAAGTATACTGAATAAGAATAAAATAAGGGAGGATTTCGTATGAGAATTATTGTTTTAGTGGATAATCATACACATTCTGATTTAAGCGCTCAGCATGGTTTGTCAATATATGTAGAAACACAAAAGCATCGAATTTTGATAGATTGTGGGCAGGATGATACATTTATCAAGAATGCTGAATTATTAGGAATTGATTTAAAGCTTGTGGATATTTGTATTATCACACATGGGCATTATGATCATGGTGGTGGATTGCCATATTTTATGGAAATCAATAAAACTGCGGATATCTATATTCAGGAGCAGGCTAAACAAGCATTTTATTCAGGAAGAAATGATGGATATCATTACATGGGATTACCGAAAACTATCCTACACTCTTCACGTATTACCTGGTTATCTTCCAATTTTACCATAGATGATGGTATGATGATAATACAAAATACTTGTCATTTATACCCGGAACCAGTGTTGAATTCTTCTTTGATGGTAGAACATCAAAATGGTTTAGAAAAAGATTCATTTAATCATGAACAAAGTGTGATTATCAAAGATAAAGAAACCGTCTTATTTGGAGGATGTGCACATCAGGGTATCTTAAATATTTTATCCTGTGCGAAAAAGATTGCGCCTGATATTGCTTATGTTTTTAGTGGTTTTCATTTATCCAGTAATTCCCGTGGCGTATTAGAAAATGATGAAACCATGCATCAATTGATGGAATGTTTAAAGAAGGAACCCATTGCGTTTTATACAGGACATTGTACAGGGGAAAAATGTTTTGAAGATTTAGAGAAAGCTTGCCCGAATGTTCATGGATTTTATTGCGGTTTTACTTTAGAAATATAAAATATCCGACCATATTGGAGTTGTATTCCATTTTGGTCGGACTTTTTTAATGTTTTTTCAATAGATGTTGGTAAATGATATTGAAGGAAACAATTTGAAAGATAAGAAATGCTGCCAGATAAAATACCATAACTTTTGTGTTTTCCAATACTTCTAATGATCCTAATATTGAGAATATTACTGTAGAAGCACTAATGATCATTATATTTATGATGAATATATATCGTGCTGATTGATTAGCAAGTTTATTTTTTAATTCATCATGTTGCTCGATATGTTGATTTTCAAGTTTTTCTGTGAATTCTCGTTTATGATCAGGATGATTCCAGTAGAAATATTTCATCACAAATGCAATTCCTGGCACAATGCCGGCTCCGGCAAATCCAAACAATAAACCATCAAGCTTCGTTTCTGTAGTAAGAGCAGAGTATAAACAAACCGCACCAATGAAGATGTATATGATACCAGTGATAAGATTACTTTTTTTCATTTGATTTACTCCTTTCATGAAGAAATATTTCTTCTATACAAATGCCAAAAAAATCAGAGATGATAAAGGCCAATTCCAAAGAGGGATTATATTTGCCATTTTCAATAGAACTGACTGTCTGTCGGGATACTTTGATTGCTTTCGCAAATTCTTCCTGACTTAATCCTAAGTTCTTTCTTAACTCTTCAACCTTATTTTCCAATCTTAGGCCTCCTCTCTAATGTAAAGGTTCCTTTACACCTATAATTTAACATGCCTTTCTCATTATGTCAAGGTTCCTTTACATATCCATATGAATATTACTCAATACCACTTAAATTTAAACTTTTTCCAATAAAAGATACAACATCATGATGATTGAATCCTATCAGCCATTCATATTTTTTTGAAACAATATAATAATCTGACCAGCCAATATCTAAAAATGCGGTTTGATTTAATAAATCTAGTGTTTGAATTAAATCTTTCACATAACTTTCAAATATCCAAAACTTTTCACCTGCATCATAAAAACCTCCACGATCAATCAAAAAATATACCATATTCTTTTCCGGTATAATATTTGTTAACTGATGATACCAGTTTGTATAATTTACAGGATAAGATCCCCTAAAATCTTTCATACTTTTCTTACTGTAGCCATTTATATTCGCCCAATGTAAGCCATTTTTATATGTTTTAGATTTATCCGCATAACGTTCACAAATTTTATAATAAACATCTTTTGCTTGTGGACCAGAAAGTTTATGAAAACGTTCTTTTGAAACACCACTTTTTTCAATAAGCTCACTTTCAAATCGTAGTAATGCAATTCCTACTAAATATTTTTTCATATAATCTATCCCCTTTTTCTTGTCTATTATATAACGATTTTTCATAAAATATATATTTTTATTCATACATAAAACATCCATCTAGCATATCACCAGATGGATGTCATTTTACAGTAGTTCATTTAATTTTTTCAATATACTTGCTGCATTGATTTCATATTTCTCTAATAATTCTTGTGGTTTACCACTTTCTCCAAAGGTATCCATCACTACAACTGGTATCACTGTACATGAATAATCATTTTGTACGATTACTTCACTTACTGCGCTGAATAAACCGCCAATCACACTATGTTCTTCACATGTGATGATGACATCATAAAAACTTATCTTATTATACCTTCTCAAATCATATTATTCACGTTATACTTAATATATTAATATAGAAAAATGGGAGAAATGTATATGAATGAACAGAAAATAATACAATTAAAAGAACACATAAAAGCTGTATTCTTTGATATTGATGGAACATATTATGATCAAATTACCCATCGCATCCCTGATTCAAATATTCAGGCTGTCAAAGCACTTCAACAACAAGGATACAAAGTAGCACTAGCAAGTGCCAGACCTTTTTCCAGTGCTATAGAGCTGCCTGTTTTAAAAGATATAAACTGGGATGGAATCGTATCCGCTGGTGGTCAAGAGGTTTATGATGAACATTATCAACTGATTGAGGAAAATAACTTCTCACAAAATGAATTAAATGAAATATTTCGTATTGCCCAAAAACATCAGATTCCTGCTTATGTTGTAGGCGATGACAACTTTTTTACAATGGATAGTTCTCTTTTAGAACCCTTTAAAACACGTTTTCACTTAACCGTTGATAAGATACATCCCTATCATGGAGAAAAGGCTTTATTGATAACATTGCTTATGCCGATTGGTTTTTCATATGAACCTTATTTTCAACATATGCCAAATGTTCGCATTCAATATACTGGAGGAACCAATACTGATCTATTCCCTAAAGCTGTCACAAAACCTAGTGGAATTCATACATTAATGAAATATTGGAACTTAGCAGATAATGCATATATGGCATTTGGCGATAGTGGAAGTGATATTGAAATGATGGAAGATGCCATGCTTGGTGTATGTATGGGCAATGGCAGCGAACAATGTAAACAATCAGCGGATATCTTATGTGGCAGAAGTGATCGGGATGGTATTTATAACTTTCTAAAAAGTTTTGATATCATATAATCTTTGATATTAAACGAATTTTTGGGATATAGCGATTACATATATAATTATAAAAGAAAAAAAGCCAGACATTTTGTCTGACTTAATTATTCTCTAAATCCGCACCATTAGATGCAATCACTTTCTTGTAGTAATAGAAAGATTTTTTCTTACTACGTTTTCCAGTTCCCTTTCCATAATCATCATAATCTACATAAATCATACCATAACGTTTTGTCATTTCTGATGTTCCAGAAGATACTAAGTCAATAGGTCCCCACCATGCATATCCAAATACATCCACACCATCTTTGATAGCTTCATGCATTTGTTCGATATGAGCTTTCATATATTCAATACGATAATCATCCTCTACATAACCATTTTCATCTACATGATCTACAGCACCAAGACCATTTTCTGAGATAAAGATTGGCAAATGATAACGATCATAAATATGATTTAATGTAATTCTAAATCCGATTGGATCAATTGGCCATCCCCATGCTGACATTTTTAAGTTAGGATTTTTAATATCTGATACTAATCGTCCTGTTGGCTTAGGTACTGTTTCACCTTTGTAACGCATAACATATGTCATGTAATAACTGATTGTGATGAAATCTACACAGCCTTCTTTTAAAATCTTTTCATCATCTGGTTCCATTTTGATATGAATATCATTTTCATCAAAGAAGCGTTGCATATAATATGGGTATTCCCCTTTTGCCTGTACATCTGTAAAGAACCAGTTGAAATGATCTTCAAATAATACCTGTAGCTGATCTTCTGGTTTTGCGCTTTCTGCATAGTTTTCTAAACGACACAGCATATTTCCCATTTTTGCGTTTGGATCGATTTCATGACATTTCTTAACTGCTAATGCACTTGCGACCATTTGATTGTGTACAGCCTGGAATTTCAATTGCCAATTGCCTAGATAGTTATTACCTGATTCTGGTGTTGGTGCACCATCTAAGATTATTCCACTACTTGTAAATGGATTAGATAATACATTATTGATTTCATTAAATGTTAACCAGTATTTTACTTTTCCCTTATATCGTTTAATGACTGTTTCTACATATTTTACAAAGGCATCTACCGTATGACGACTTAAGAAACCGCCATATTCTTCTGCTAAGTGTAAAGGTGTATCAAAATGAGATAATGTTACCATTGGTTCGATTCCATATTTTATACATTCATCGAATACATGATCATAAAATTGTAGACCTTCTTCATTTGGTGTGTCATCATCACCGTTTGGAAAAATTCTTGACCAGGAAATACTCATTCTAAAAACTTTAAATCCCATTTCTGCGAATAGTGCAATATCTTCTTTATAATGATGATAGAAGTCAATGCCACGTCTTTTCGGAAGCTCCCAGTTTTCCGGATGTAGTTTCATATCTTCTACCATTTCTTTTGATGCGGCATTATGTGGTACATGTTCATCATATGGTCCTTCTGTTGCACGTATTTCTTTTGTGATCAATCGTGCAAAGTCAGAAGTCGCAGGTCCTCTGCCTCCTTCATTCCAGGCACCTTCTATTTGATTTGCGGCAGTTGCGCCACCCCATAAAAACCCTTTTGGAAATTCTGAATTCATAATAAATTAGCTCCTTTTTCTATTTATTCATCTCATATAAAGCATTAAAGACTGGCATCATTTTCTGAGCCATTCTCAGCTCTGTATTGATTGTCATAATGGTATCCTGTGCATGGATAAACAGTAATGAATATTCTGTTTCTTCTCCACTTACCTGTCCCTGTATTACTTTTGTTTGTGCAATATGTGCTTTTACAATATCATCTTCTGCTTTTTTTAACAGTTCCTCTGCTTTATCAAAATGGAATAATGCCATTTCTTCTAAGGACTGATCAATATTTTCTCTACCATTACCAGCATTTAAAATTACTTCCATGGCAACAACATTAATATCTGTTTTATTTTCCATGTGCAACACATCCTATTCTTCAGTTACTTTTGCTTGTTTAGCGGCAAGCTTTGCGGCTTTTTTAGCTGCCTTTTCTTTTTCTTTAATGATTTCTTTCTCAGCCATATCTTTATCAGCGGCTTTAAAGAATGGATACCATACAACAGCTGCGACTGCTAAGTTGATCAAAACGATAACTGCATTTCTCCAATCTCCACCAGACATGATAAATGCACAAATTGGATTTGGTAAGAAGTTCATGTCGAAGTTTACATAATGAATTGTGCCAAAGCCGTATGTTAAACACAACCATGTAATTGCAGGCAATAATATACTTAAAACAACGGTTGGTATAAACATGAACGGGTTATTAACAATTGCGCCATACTGCAATGGTTCATTGATATTGAAACAGCTTGGAATAATTGTCGCTTTCCCTAACAGACGATAACGTTTGCTTTTTGCGAATAACATCATGATAGCGACAGGTAATGTTGCGCCTTGTCCACCAATGTGATAATAACGACTTGCGCCAAAGGAATATACATTTGTTGCGGCTTTACCAGCAGCCATCATTGCTGCATTTTCTGCAATCGCTGCTTGTGTAATTGTACGTGTAACAGGAGTAAATACCCATCCACTGATACCAAAGAAATAGAAGATATTCTGTAAACATACGATTGTAATAAATCCAGGCAAACTCTGTGCAAATCCGGTTACTGGTTTCATTAAGAACTGAACCATTGTAAATACATCAACCTTAAGCACAAATGTCACAATATATCCTGCAAATAAGCTTAGTAAAATTGCGATAATATTATCAAACCAGTTTTTTACGAAATCTGGCAATACACTATCTTCACCAAAGAAAGAAAATCTTGCTAGACAACGATAGATCACTGCCACAATTAATCCTACAAACATTGCGGTAAACATACCACCAGCGCCAAATTTACCTAAATCAACAAGGGAACCGCCATCCGTTTTTGTGATATTCATACATAACATGAACGTACCGATACCTGTAAAACCAGCAATCAGGGAACGGTCTTTCTTTTCTTCCTTTACCAGACAGTTATAAGGAATAATAAATACGACAAACAATCCGATTAAGCCAAAGGAATACTGGCTAAGTGGTGATAAATCTGGTAATTCTGGGAAAAACTTTAATAGAATTGACCATAAACTTGGAATGGCACTTACCATTGAGAATGGTACGATATACAAGATAGCATCTGCCACAATACTGAACCAGTAATTTGATGTTATCTTATTTGAAATTGGTACTAAATACTTTTCTATCCATGCTTGAATCTTTTTCATAATCCTTTTCCTCTCTTATTTTTATTCTTCCATTAAATCTAATGCTGTTTCTAAAATACTTTCCCCATCCAAAGCAGCATAATCATCAGGGTCTATAGATGTAACTTTTACACCATGATCATTTAGCTGATTTTGATATTTCGCTACTTCACTTGAAAAGTGAGGTCCCAGCAACAATACATCAATTTTATCTGCGTATTCCATCACCTGTGATTTACTGACTGCATGTACACTAACGTCTAATCCCTGCTGTTTCGCAATCTTTCGCATATTTGCTGCCATAAATCCGGTAGATGCGCCAATTCCACATGCTAATAAAATTCTTATCATTTTTCATTTCTCCTTTCTCTTTCGACACCTATACTATAATCAAGATTCAAGTTTTCTTCTAACACACTTTTTTCCGACATGCCGGCAATATAGATGACTTGCCACCTAAGAGGAAAAATTATAATTTTTCTTTATATCACATTTGATATAAGATATATATATCCTACCATAGTAAGGTATAAAATAAATAGGATTCATAAAATACATATGATATAATCAAACAAGGGATAACAGGAGATATTAACATCATGAAAAAGGATAAAATGATTGAATTGATCAATGTTTTAAAAAGTTCATCTGCATGGCTTTCATCTGCCTCTTTATCAAAAATGATAGGTGTTAGTGAAAGGACAATTCGCAATTATATTAATGAAATAAATGAAGAACAGTGCCAGCTGATTGAATCTTCAAAATATGGCTATCGTATCCGTACCGATTTACCAGATACAATCGAAGATAAAACAGAAGAAATTATAGATGCACGTTCCCATCTGGTTTTATCAAAGCTACTATCATCTAAAGAAGGTATTTCTGTATTTGATATCGCAGAAGAACTGCATGTGAGTGAAAGCACCATTATGAATAATGTCTTGCCAAAGATTAAAAAGTTAGTGAAAAATTTCAATATAAAAATTCAAACGCACGATTACCAATTTTATTTAAGCGGCAATGAACAGGATAAAAGAAAACTGGTAGGTCATATTGCGACTAATAATGTATATGGCTATTTTACATCTACAGAAACCTTAAAAAAGCTGTTTCCTTCCTTTGATATCGATCAGGTTTTACATGAACTGTACAACATCTGTCAGGATTGTGAATTGTTGTTGAATAATTATGCTTTAAACAATCTTCTGGTACATATATTGATTATCATTATTCGCTTAGAATCAAAAAATACGTTAAATACATCGGATAACTTAATTGATGCCAATAAATTGATTGAACATTTTGACCAGAAGAATGAAATAATCGAGCTTGCGAACAGAATTGCACAATTCTTTGAAAATACATATAACAGTACCATTCCTGAAAAAGATTTCCAACAGATTCTTATATTAATTGCTTTATCAATAGAACACTATTCATTTGATGATTTAGATTTTAATAAACTTTCTAATTTTATTGATCAACGGTTTTTAGATAATATCATGTTGATTGCGCAGGAAATGATTACCCGTTATGATATTCCAAAGATTGATGATGATTTTCTTCTTCAATTTACTTTGCATATGTATAATGTTTATCAACGTGCTACTTATCATGTAAGTTATCCAAATCCAATTGGTTCTCAAATAAAGAAGGATTATGCGCCAATTTATGATATGGCTGTATTCTTTGCACATAAATTTGCGGTACTTTATCATATAGAAATTAATGAAGATGAGATTGCCTTTATCGCATTCCATATTGGTGCTTATTTAGAACGAAATAAGAGTAGAAAAGATATTGTTTCCTGCATTGTGATTGTGGAAGATTATCATGACTTTGCTAGAAAACTTGTGAATGATTTAGAAGCTAATTTCCATGATGAAATGGTTATTTTAGATGTAATGTCCTATAATCGTTTTGTATTACTTAAACCTAAAAGTGATCTATTATTAACCACTATACAATCAACAATCCAACATCCGCATAAAATTACAATTAATCCCATTCTGACAAAACAGAATATATTTAAAATATGGAATGAAATTGAAGAAATTCAAGAAGTAAAGAAACGTATTTACGCAAAAGTCTTTCTAGAACAGATGCTATATCCAGAGCTGTTTGTGAGAAATGTATATTTGAATAATGTTCAAGAATATATTGAATATTTAGGACAGCTTTGTATTGATCAAAAATTTATACAGCCAAATTTCATTAAAGATGTATTATTGAGAGAATCCGTTTCTAGTACGGCTTTTACAGATTGTCTGGCAATTCCACATGCGATCAATCAATATGCAGAGCACTCTTTCATTTGTGTATTACATAATGATACGCCAATTCCATGGGGCAGGCATCAGGTAAAATTTGTGTTGATGATTGGTATTGCTCAACAGGATATGAAATATTTTAAAGATGCTTTTGACCTGATTATTGATTTGTATTCTTCTGTTGATAAAACCGTACAAATATTAAATACAGACACCTTTGAAGAATTTAAAGAAGTATTTATATCATCTAAAGCATAACAAAAATTGGAAGAATTACTCCTCCAATTTTTTTACATTTTCACAAGTATAGCGTGGCAATCCTTTACTATGTTTCCCATATTCTATTGCCTCTTTAGGGCAACGAGAAATACATGCCATACAGTGGGTACATTGATTTCCCCATACCGGTTTGCCATTTGAAAGCTGAATATTATGGAGAGGACAAACATTTGCACACTTGCCACAAGAAATACAATCATCAAGAACATAGAACTTTTTCGCATGGACAAACAATGGATAAAAGAGCTTATTTATAACACTACTGCTGATTTTGTCATTAAAAGATACATTAGGATGCTTAAAGCTTTGTCCATTTTTGATACAAACCGCAGCCAGATCGATAACCTTTTCTGCACGACCAATTATTTTAGAAGCTTCTTCCTTTGTTGGAGTAGAAAACATCGCTATATAATTCTCTGGCATGATAATTTCCATACAGCCACGATTGTTCATCTTTATATCCTGACAAAGTTTTTCAATATATTTACCAGCATTACCAATACTACCACCACAAGTCATCACAAAATAGATATCCTGATTACCTTGAAGTGGTGTATTCTTTAACCAGTGTTCTACAATACGTGGAATTCTCCATGCATAAGTAGGCACAACGATTACCCATGGCCGTTTGGATTGTAATGGTGAAAAATCGTTATCTTTGATTTTTTCAAATAGATGCAATACTTCATCATTAATCATTTTACCTATTCTTTTCGCAATATATGCACTGTTTCCTGTGCCTGAAAAATATAATATCATAAACACTGCCCTCCTATTTATAATATATGATAATAGATAAGTTATCTTCTTTTAATTCTGCCTCAACCCGCCAATGCATAGCTTCTGCCATATCTTTTACATTCGCAAGTCCTAATCCACTGGATGTATGATGACGTGATGGATCGCCTTTGTAGAAACGATCAAACAGCTTATCTACTTCAAGATTTTCTTCATTTACCTGATTACTAAAACGCATGAAATTCTGTTTTTGAATAATAGAAAAAGAAGTGTTTCCGTATTTTAATACATTATGAATTAGATTCTGAAAGATTCTTGTCACAAATTCTTTATTTGCATGAACCATAAGCTGTTCATTTTCAAATGCAATATATGGCTCTATTTGTTTCTTTTCAAAATCATAATAATAGGACGCAAATACTTTACACAATATTGGATATATTTGTATTTCAGAAGTTTCAATGGTAAATTCATCATCATTTAATTTAGAATGCATAAATAAATCTTCTAACATATTTTTTAAGGATATCAATCGTGCCCGGATAACATCAATATATTTATTTCTTTCTGTTTCCTGTTTACTTTCCTGTAACAGATCTAAATATCCCTGCATGCTGGTTAATGGTGTTCGCATATCATGTGACATACCCGCAATCAAAGTCTGCATTTCTCGTTCCTTTTTCAATGCAATTTCTTCATGCTTAGAGATCTCTTCATATAAGCCATTAATATCTTTACAAAGCTCTTTTATTTCTTGAAAGCTTGTGGATGATGCGATTTCAAAATGACTCATACACTCATTTTTATATGTAATTTGACGATGAATGGTCTGTATATCTTTTTTCAGCAACAAAAAAGAGGTTAAGCTTATGATAAAACAAATGCCTAATATCAGACAAAGTATCCACATATGCTTACCCTCCCATCTTATATATCTGTTTTCTGAAGTACAATTGCACTGCCTATATTATATACTAAAATAAAAGCTATGGACATCATAAATGCATGTGAAACTACAGGCCCAGATACTGGTAATATGGTTGAAAAGAAATAGCTTAATGTATATTCGCTCGCAAATGATATATGTAAAAGATTAAAGATAGAATCTAAGAATGGTTGTAACATACCAGATGCGATAAGAAATAATAACACGATACCAAACGTTTTATTATGAAATATCGTGGATAAGAAAATAATCAATGAAAACAGTGCGCACATAAGTAATAACATCATAGAAAAATCTATAAAAATCTCCTGTGCAGGATTTATCATAAAGTTATCAATAAAACATATGCCAAGTATCCAGCCAATGAGGTAGTTCAATGCCAGAATGATAAATGAAATTACCAATGCTACCATTATTTTTGAAAGAATGACTGCTTTTCTACCACCTTCTAAAACAGCTGTATTTTTAATATAGCCACTGGTGTATTCACTACATACAAATGAAGTAAAATAGATACCTAATACAAGACTTCCAAAGCCAAAACCGAAAGTTTGTACCAACTGATTCAAAGATTTGATGGATGCATCTACCGATATATAAAAACCTGGTTCTTTTGATATACCTTCATCCACAAAGCTTGTGGACTGTTCTGCGGACAACTGCATATAAAAACATGTGATAAACACTAAGATATATATCAATACAGATATCCAAAAGCCTTTACTTTTGATCAATCGTTTAGTTTCTGCTTTTATCATATTCAACATGATCATTCCCTCCGATTCTTTCTAAAAAATAAGATTCTAAGTCCTGTTTCTGATAAAACATGGAAGAAATCGCAATATCATTTTGCGCAAGGATAAGATTCACCTGTGCACTATCAATATCATCAAATATCCATAGTTCATTTTGTTCATGTACCTGATAATGCTGCATACCTAATTTCGTTTCTAATAGTGTCACAGCTTTTTGTATATTATCCACTTTCACAGATAAATAATCCATGCATTTTAGGGCGAGTTCTTCCTTACTGATTTCTTCAATCAGCTTGCCATCACGAATCATGCCATAACGAGTCGCAATTTTACTTAACTCTCCTAAGATATGACTACTGATAATAATCGTCATTTTCTTTGTTTCATTCAGATATTGAATCATCTCTCTGATCTCACGGATTCCTTCTGGATCAAGGCCGTTGATTGGTTCATCTAAAATTAATAAATCAGGATTTCCTAGCAAAGCCATTGCGATTCCTAATCGTTGTTTCATCCCAAGTGAGAATTTTTTTACAGGCTTTTTACTTTTTGAATCGAGTTTCACCAACTTCAACAGTTCATGAATCTTTTGTGTATCATGTAATCCCATGGCAGTTGCTTTGATATCCATATTATCGTAAGCACTCATTCCAGGATATAAACCAGCATTTTCTATCAAAGAACCTATACGTCTTGCGCTCATGCGGTTTCTTTCTTCTCCAAACAGTTTAATTTGACCACTATCAGGTGAAACAAGACCACAGATCATCTTTAACGTTGTGGATTTACCAGCACCGTTTCTTCCAATAAATCCATAAATATCTCCTTTTTTTATTTTCATATTTATATGATCCACTGCGTAAATATGTTTATACGCTTTTGATATATTGGTTAGTTCTACAACATCACTACTCATATCGTTTCCTCCTTCAATTTACATAAGCATTATAAAAAATAAAGTATTAGAAATTATCAAGCAAATATAAAGAAAGTATAAAGAAATAACTGAATATCATCATTCAGCCATTTTAAATCCGATTCCCCATACTGTTTTTATATACTCCTCAGCTACTTGTGTTCTTATTTTTTTACGTATATTACTCATATGTGTATTGATGGTTTTATCATCCCCATAATAGGTATCATTCCAAGCGTATTCATATATTTCTTCCTTTGTGAAAACCCGCTTGGGATTTCTGATCAATAGCTCTAATATTAAATACTCATGCTTTGTCAGATTTAGATATGTATCGTTTATTTTCGCATCATATTGTTCACTATCTAATAGTAACTGTTTATATTGTAAAGCTGTATTTATACTTGTTTTATTGCTTTTTCTAAGCTGTACCTGAATTCTAGCCAATAATTCTTCTAGTTCAAATGGTTTACATAGATAATCATCTGCGCCTGCACCTAATACATTTACCTTACTGTCTAAGCTATCCTTTGCGCTTAATACAATCACTGGTACATTTGAATGCTTACGGATATCCTCTAAAAGTTCTTCACCAGATAATCCTGGCAACATCAGATCTAAGATAATTAAATCATAATCATTTATGGAATAATATAATCTGCCTTCTGTACCTGAATAAGCCTGATCACATTGAAAACCTTGCTTCTGTAGATAATCCTGAATCATTGCGTTGATATCATTATGATCCTCAATAATTAATAAATGCATGTTATCACAATCCTTTACATCACATTATTATACATTCATTCGATATTGATTGCCACCTGATTTTTTCGCCTCATACATTAAAGCGTCTGCCTTTTGAAAGATATCCTGGTAGTTACATGCTTGTGTAATCATTTGAACGCCAATACTTGTCGTAATTGTGATATCATAATTTTCTAATTCGATTGCCTTTACTTTTTTCAGGATGCTCTCTGCTGTTTCTTTTACATATTCTAATGTAAAGATATTCTTCATAAATATACAGAATTCATCACCGCCGATTCTTCCAATATCATCAATTTCTCTAGTTTCTTCTTTTAAAATTTCCACGACTTTCAATAAAAGCTTATCACCGGATAAATGTCCATAATGATCATTTATGTTTTTGAATTTATCTATATCGATCACAAATAACGCCATATATTGATCACTTTGATAATTTTCTACTGCCTGCGTTACATGTTTTTGGAAGGCTGTTTTGTTTAAGAGCTTAGTGAAATCCTCAATTTCTGAATTACGTTGAAGTTCTTCATTCTCTTTTAAGATTGTCTTTTGTTCATTTAAAAGTTCTTCCAATTCTACTTTATTTAATAAACTCTTTTTCAGGTCATTTTGCCATTGTTCATCTTCTTTACACTTGTCCAGATAATATTTATAAAGAGAATCTGGCAGCTTTTCATCCTCATGAAACATAATATTCATTTTGATACGGCAGTCATCTAAACGTGACTGATTTTTATAATCTGGATAATTTTCTAATATACTTTCCATGAATTTAAAAACTTTTTCACACATCTCTTTTTCCTGTAATTCAATTAGAAAAGAAAAAGCATCAAAAAGGTTTTTTAAAATATGTAAATGGTCTAAACTTTCTTGATAAGTAAGATACATTTCATCTACACACTCTTTGATTTTGTCATGATCTTTCTTTTTACATGCGAGAATCAGTTTGTAAAGCATAAAATCATCTTCCACTGTTTTTAAGTGATAATGCTTCAGATAGTAATCTAAATAAGGATACCATTGATCATAGATGTCTTTATTATTAGTTTTAATACTACAGCCAATCATATTCACAATGTTAATCCCATCACTTTCTTTGATGGATGCGATATCTGTCAGATTTCTGGTAGCGGCACTTTTCAATAAAAATTCATATGCTTTTTCATACATTTGCATATTAAAAAACAAAACCCCAATATTATTTTCTATAAAGTAGGTAAAGTTTAATTCTGGATGCTCTAATGCTATATAATAAGCTTTCAACATATATTCTATTGATGATATTTGATCCCCCAGTGCACCATAAAGAATGCCCGCAAGATTATTTAAAATCATTTCATAAAACACATTTTCAGTTTTCTTACAAAGCTGCAGGCCATGTAAAGATTGTGCTAAGGATTTTGTATATTCTCCTATGACATAATAATATTTGGATATATGATAAACGCCAATTACTTCATGATAAACACTTTTCTGTTTTTTTGCTTCTACTTCAAGTTCTAAAGCTACATGATATATACTTTCTTCATCACTTTTTGCTCTAAATGCTTGTATTTTTGAAACATATTCATCAAGTAACACGAACATCACATCTCCTTTACAAGTTTATTTCTAGTATAACACAATTTCTTTGAAACATAGAAAAAAAAGGAGAAACATTTTCGTTTCTCCGAGTGTTTTTAAGCTTTTTCAGGACTGTAACAGATTTTTAATCTTCTTTGGTTTCCTTCGCCTTCGCTAACTGTGGAAATATTTTTCATATTGGATAAGCAGTTATGTATTGCTTTTCTTTCATCAGCTGGCATTGGATCTAATACAGCATCTGTTTTTGTTCTCTGCACTGTTTTTGCGACACGGATAGCTAAAGAAGTAACCTTCTGATATTTTTCTTCTTTATAGCCATTGATATCAATCAATACCCCTACACGGCGTTTAAATTCACTTGATGCCGCAGATTTTAAAACGTTGTTCATAGACTGTAAAGTCTGTCCGTTTTTACCAATTAAAATGGCATTGTTTTCTGCGTCAATGTTCACATGGAAGAATCCATTTTCTTCACTTACCTCTACTGTAGCAGGCATGTTGATACCATTGAAATAATTCATCATGTATTCTTTCATGAATTCTTTGATATCATTGTCACAATATACGCTTGCAGTTACCTTGCTGCCTAAGCCAAGGAAACCACTTGTTTCTTCCAAAATCGTATATGTCAGATCTTCTACATTTACACCTTTATCAGCAGCGGCTTCTTTTAAAAGTTCTTCCAGATTTTTACTGGTATATGTTTTCATAAGAAACCCTCCTAGTCTTTAATGAAGAATTTATGAATAATAATATTCTGGATAACTCTCGCAATAGAGTTTACTAACCAATAGAATGACATACCAAGAGGCCAGTTAATCGCTAGGATTGCGATCATACCAGTACTCATATACATCATCATATTCATAGAACCCATCATACCCTTAGGTGCATTTTTAGGTTCTGCATATTTTTTTTCTTTTACATGGTTCTTTTTCTTTCTGTGTTCCTGCAGCCATTGAGGAAGTTTGAAAGAAATCAACTGGAATAATACCATCAATACAAAGATTACCATTGCGGCATAGTGTCCAGCATTGAATCCCTGAATTGGTGTATTTACCAATGAGATACCAGCAAATTTACCAGTAACAACGCTATAAGCACGCATGGTTGCCTGATACATACCAAGGATAACAGGGAACTGAATGAATGTAATAACGATTGTTCCAAATGGATTAATCTTATATTTACTATAAAGTGCCTGTGTTTCCTGCGCCATCATCAGCTTACTGCGTTCATCATTTTTACCAGCATATTTTGCCTGAATACGATTCAACTCTGGCTGAAGTGTCTGCATACGCTGACTTGCGACCTGAGATTTGATTGAGAATAAGAAGATTAATAACTGAATCAATAATGTAGCGGCGATAATACCAATACCACCATCTGTAAATCCAGCTACTAAGTTAATCAACTGTGCAATTGGGAATACGATCAATCCTTCAAACCAGCCTTCATCCATCATGTCACCAAAAGATGTTGGTTTCAATGTGATTAAATCCGTATCCTTTAAATCTTTATACTCTTTTTTTACTTCTTCATTGTAATCTGTAGATACGATTTTCTTTTCTACGGTTTCTTCTTTTAAAGTAATAATGCTTTTTACATATGTCTTACCAGAACGATCACGTGGAACTGTACATCCAGTTAATGTAATCATCATCAGCATTACTACCAGGAGAAGTTTCTTTTTACTTTTTAAAATACTTTTCATCACTTAGTCTCCTCACTATTTTGTCTACCTTTATATTTTAACTTTTTTAACCAATCTTTCCAAGAGTTTTTTGTTGTTTTGATAACTTTCTTCATGATATTTTGGACGAACAAGTATAATTGTGTCAAAATTCTCATCAAATGTATAGATATCGTGTACCATTTCACGCACTTGACGCTTTATTTTATTTCTAATAACAGCGTTTCCCATTCTTTTACCAACAGAAATACCTACACGTGCATGATCCTCTTTTCTTGGTTTTACATAAATGGAGAATGAAGGGCATGCATAAAACTTTTTATAATTCATAATTTCTGAAAATTCCTGTGTTTTCTTTACACGAAATTCTTTCTTCATGTTTCATCTCTCCTTTCAAAACTTAGAAATCAAAAAAATCGCCTTTAAGGCGACTTTTTATGCTGATAACACTTTTCTACCTTTGCTACGACGACGTGCTAATACTTTACGTCCTCCAACAGTAGCCATTCTGGCTCTGAATCCATGTGTTTTCTGGTGTTTTCTTTTGCTCGGTTGATATGTTCTTTTCATAAGAGCCACCTCCACTTCTTTTCACTTTTTATACAAATTGAGCATTGCTGTTAAATTATACATAAAATCAATAGTAAAGTCAATAAAACATGAAAAGAAAATGAAAATAACCATGTGACATCTATCAGAAATTTATGGAAATCAAATCATCATCATGATAAATGAGAATAAATTATTTCCTGCATGAATCCCTACAGATACAATAATCGTATCACTTCGCTCGTAGGCGTATCCTAAGATCAATCCAATTCCTGCATATAATATAAGGTATACAAAATCATTGATATTACCATTAAAAAGGGAACTAGATACATGAATCAATCCGAAAAATACACTACTGATGACAAGAGCTGCAGACACCCCCATTTTTTCCTTGACAAAAGTATATATACCACCTCTAAAAATGGTTTCTTCTAATACAGGTGCGATCAAACAAGTATAAAAGAACGTATAAAAAGGGGAAATTAAAGAATTTGTTTCAATGATCTGCTGGTTTTGGCTGGTATCTGTCTGCGTCACAAAGCTAATGATGATACTTAAACCAAAGTTTACCACCAGAATAAGTACAATCGCATAAACAATTATCCTTATATACTTCTTAGGCTCTGAGCGAAACTTTTCCACAGAAGGTTTCCAAACAGTTCTTGCGATATAAATACTTGCGGCTGTAACCATCAGATATAAAACCACAAGTACAGGTATACTCATGATTGTTGCATATGGATTTAACATGAGTGTAATCTTTTTAGCGATTTCCGGCACAAATTTAAGAAAAATTACGAAATATATAATCAAAAGCAATAAAACACGCTTGCTATTCATTGTGGGTTTCTTATTATCTTCAAACATTTTAACACCTCCAATGTTCGTATTATAGCATATGTTGTGGAATTCTATCTATCCTATGCGCTGAAATGGTGGAAAAGAACTGGTTTTATACACCAAAATGTTTCCAATTTCGCAAGTTTTCCACCAAAACAGGGTAAATCATGGCGAAAATCCCACTATTTTTTACTTTTCCCCATGTTTTTCTGCTTATCCACATGCTTTCCACATGTGTTTTTTGCCCACTTTTCCACATAATGTGGAAACTGTGGATTGTGCAAATAAGCCTTATTTTATCGGTTATTTTGATGTGGATTATCTTTCCACAATGCTGTGGAAACCAACTTTTTTTCCACTTTTCCACTTTCTACACTTATCCACTGTGGATTTTCCACCAGTTTTCCATGTGGATAAATGTGTAAAAATAAAATACACCCTTAAAATTGCATGTTTTCAACCTATTTTCCTGTGGAAAACTATTTTTTACTTATCTGTCATAGAATTTTTCCACACATTATAGTAAAATAGAACACAAAGGGGTTGTGTGAAATGGCAAATATGGTAAATGAACAGTTAGAAGAAATATGGCAAAGCACCTTGGCACTCATCAAAAGCAGTAATCACTTTGATGATGCGAACTTTAATACCTGGTTCAAAGAGAGTGCCCAATTGTATGATATCGTCGATGATATGGCCACCATTGTCGTTCCTTATAAGATACATAAGCAGGTATTGATGGAGAATATTGATTTTCTTCAGGAAAAACTTTCACAGGTTGTGGAAAAACCAGTATCCATTCAGATATTATTGAAAAATGAAGTCGCACAGATGACACCACAATCCGTTGTAAAGCGAAGAAATGATATCTTATTTGAAGATAAGATCAAAAAGGATTATACATTTGACAGCTTCGTAGTAGGGAAAAACAATCGTGAAGCCCATGCCGCTGCCTTATCTGTATGTTACTATCCTGGAAAATTCAACAATCCACTCTTTATCTTCGGTAATTCCGGATTGGGGAAAACCCATTTACTACATGCGATTGGCAATTATGTAAAAGAAAACAAGCCGGATGAAAAACTATTGTATATTTATAGTGAAGACTTTGTGACATTGTTGATTGAAGCGATGAAAAACAAAAATGTAGAGGAAATAAAAGAAAAGATATGTGAAGTTGATTATCTGTTGATTGATGATATCCAGCGTTTAAAACAGAGTACCTCACAAGAGATCTTCTTTAACCTTTACAATAAGCTGGTAAATGATAATAAACAGATCGTTATCACCAGCGATATTCATCCAACAGAGTTAAAAGGTATTGAAAATCGTTTGATTTCACGTTTCAGCAGTGGCTTATCCGTATCTGTGGGAAGTCCTGAATTTGAAACAGCAAAAGCCATCTTAAAGAAAAAGATGGAGGGCAGGAAAGATGAAATACTGATTGAAGATGAAGTATTAGACTATTTGGCAACAAAATTTAGCAGTGATGTAAGAAAACTGGAAGGAAGCTTAAATGAGTTATTCTTTAAAGCAATATTATATAACCCGGAAACTATAGATTTAAAATTCGCAAAAGAAATCTTTAAAGAGAACCCAAGTATTCCACAAGATGATGCACTAGACGCAAAACGTATCAAAACAGCCGTCTGTGAGTATTATGGCTTAACCAGAACACAGATTGAGTCAAAATCAAGAACGAAAAATATCGCCAACGCAAGACATATCGCTGTATATTTATGTAGAACATTATTAAATATGCCGTTTGTAAAGATTGGATTTGAATTTGGGAACCGTGATCACTCAACAATCATGGCTTCTTATGAGAAAATGGTAAAACTTTTAAAAGATAAAGAAAGCTTTCAAACAGCTGTATTTCAGATTAAAAATAAGCTTGGTGTAAAAGATTAAGAGTTTTCAACACAATTCCACATTTACTACACAGTCAAAATTTGTTAGAATATACGTATGTTATGCGGTATTTTGGAGTTTTCCACATTTTCCACATACTTATTATTATAGTATTATAAAAGAAAAAGAAAGAAGGGAGTCTACCCATGTATTTTAAAGTAGCGAAAAAGAATTTCTATAACGCATTGTCAGTAGCAGCAAGAGCAATTTCAACATTCTCACCATTACCTGCATTCTCTGGTATTAAGATTGACGCAAAAGAAGACTGTCTGGTGTTGACGGGAAGTGATTCTGATGTATCTATTCAAACCAAACTGGTAAAGAGTGAAGATTGTAATTTAGAAATCCGTGATATGGGATCAATCGTTATTGAAGCAAAATATATATTGGAAATCGTTCGTAAGATCAATGCGGATGAAATTGAATTTGAAGTGATTGATGGATGTTCTACCAAGATCAGTGGTAACACTGCAGAATTTAGAATTAACGGTATGCGTGCAAACGAATATCCTGCCATTGATTTCTCTAAACCAAAAGAATGCTTTACAATGGAAGAAGATATTCTTCGACGTATCATTTTACAAACAAGCTTTGCGACAAGTGATAAAGAAACACGCCCTGTATTAACAGGTGTAAACTTTGCATGTGATGGCACAACATTAAACTGTGTTGCGACAGACTCTTATCGTTTAGCGAAGAAAACAATCGAAATTAAAGAGAGCTTAAATTTTAATATTACAGTACCTGCCAAATCTTTACAGGAGGTTGTAAAGACATTGGAAGATGAAGGTGAAGTTGAAATCGCAGTAAATGATAAGAAAGCACAGTTTATTATCAATGATACGATTGTACAGACACGTTTGATTGATGGTGTATATCCAGAAACAAACCGTTTGATTCCATTGACATTTGATTATGAACTAACAATTGATGCGAAAGATTTATTAGATGCTATTGATCGTGCTAGCTTTATCAAAAATGATGGTGTTTCAGTCATTAAATTCTCATTAAGTGAAGATGAATGTGTCTTATCAAGTAAATCTGTAGAGGTTGGATCTTCTACTGAAGTCTTGAATAGCGCAAGCTTTGTGGGAAACAGATTAGAAATCAGCTGTAATGGACGCTATGTATTTGATGCAATCAAAGCATTGAGCGGTTCTTTAGTAAAATTCAGTCTGTGTGGAGAAATGAAACCATTCATTATCCAGTCTGTGGATGATGCTTCTGTATTACAGCTTGTATTGCCTGTACGTACATACGCTTAATATTTATGATGGACTCTCTTATGAGAGTCTTTTTGTTTTTAAGGGCATGATAGATAATGAATATTGCAAAGGAGAAAAATATGTATATACCAGATTATGAAAAGGGGATTTTATCCACAATGAGTGCAATCAGGGCTTATGTTGGATTAGATACCTATCAAAAAATAGATGATGAATTATACGCATGGTTACAAGATCATTGCTTTCAACAAGTTGTGGTGATGTTGATTGATGGTATGGGTGCTTATCAGATTGATCGATATTGTGAAGAAAAGGGCTTTTTAAAGACGTATCAAAAGAAAATTGTTGATACAGTATATCCACCAACCACAGTAGCCGCTACAACCGCCATATTAAACGGAAAACAGCCATGTGTGAATGCATGGTTAGGCTGGCAACAATACTTTTTAGAATGTGATGAAAATATTGTGATGTTTTTTGATGAAGATTTTTATACAGAACAAAAGAAAGAAAAAGGTTATGTTCAAAAACAGCTTCCTGTCACCAATATGATAGAAGAATGTATACAAAAGGGAATTCAGGCGAGTTCTATATATCCAGCATGGAGAGAAAATGGCGCAAAAAATTTTCAAGAACTTTGTGATAAGGTAATTGAAAAAAGTCATGGAAATGATCGATTGGTTTATGCCTATTGGGATCAATATGACAGTACCATGCATACGTATGGCGCTACGCATAAGAAAAGTGTAGAAATGTTACGTAGTTTTGATGACATTCTACAACACACGATGAAAGAATTACCTGAAACAACAGGCCTTATGATCATCGCAGATCATGGGCATATTGATGTTAGAAATGACTTTTTAAATCGTTATCCTGATCTTGTGGAATGTTTTGAGCATCTGCCTGCACTTGAACCTAGAACCATAGCTTTTTATATCAAAAAGGATAAATAAGAAATATTTAAAAAATTATTTTTATCTTATTTTAGTAATGATTTTAAATTATTTACAAAACAGGAAATCATCGATATGAAACTGTTTGGGAAAGAAGTATCACATCCAAGATTTCAAGACTTTTTAGGGGATTTTATCGCATGCGCCATATCTGATTTAAATTTAGATTACGATGATCATGATATCATTTTAGGCTCTCATGCGGGTGCGACGAAGGAAGAAATTCAGATACCGGTTATTTTATATGAAGGTAAGAAAAAAGTGAGAAATTTTTCCAATTAGATGTTTCTTAACTTTTATATAAAAAAATGGAGAATTTTGATTTCTCCATCTTTTTATAAACTATTGAACGCATTAAATATTCAATTTTTTTATTTGCATACTCACTTGGAATTGTTCAGTTTTGGATAATTCATCTTCGTTGCTTATTTTATGAACACTATCTTTTACTATATAATAACCTACCATTTTGTCTTTCTTCTTAAAGACATACAATAATGGAAAGCCTTTAGCAGAAAAGCTGTTACAAAATTTATAGTATTTTTCTAGCATAGCATTTGGATTATCGAATCGAATATTTATTTTCTCAATCATTATTTCTTTATCATAAATTTCTTCTTGATAATTAGGTATATATATGTGTGAGAAAACATAGGTTAATGCTTTTTCTTGTTCATTTTTATTTAATTCAAATAAACTTATAACATCTATCTTAGTTAATACACTTTCGTTTTGTTTCTTTAATTTTTCGTAACCCTTTATCATGCTTTTTTCATTCTCCTTTAATTTCTCACTTTTCTTTTCCAAAGACACGTTTATGTTCACGTTTCCAATAAAGATCATCTAAATATTTATAAAAATCTTCACGAGAATCATCTAGATGTTCAATGATGTGATAAGGATCAATGACTTTATCCGCATGTTCCTTTAAAATTTCTACCGTTAATTTTACTTTTTCATCACTGACACCAAACATACCTGTATTGATACGTAGTAGTTCATCATCTTTGGTATATAGAAATAAGTCTATTTGATAAGCATTGCCACCATTGATTGGTGCTTTTGCGACCATATGAAACCATATTTTTAAAATACGGATATCATCATAGGCTACATATTGGTAACAGCTTTCTACATCGTTTTTCCATGCTGCTTTCAATAGTTGAATATATTTTCGTTTAGTTTCATCAAAATAATAAATCCCTTTTTCATGAAATTCATATAAATCATATGGAAACTTATCTACGACAATAAAATCAGACCAGCTGACGATAAGCGCAAAAATAAATGATAGTAATAAAGTAAACCAGTGATATTGTATATCCATCGTATGCGTTTGTAAGATGTGTGGGATATTTGCGATGAATAATACAATCCATGAGCTAAAAAACCAGATGATAGGAAATGTAATACATTCTATCAAAATAATTTTTTTGCGACTGTGTTTTTGATGATTCCAGGAAGATATCAAAGAACCAGCTTCTTCGTATGGCGTTTTTTCCTTTTTGTGTTGTAAGATTTCTTCATACTTTTCTACTGTATAGGCAATCAAGGGGGCATTGCTGTCTTTGATATCCGCACATAATTTCTCTTTAAGTTCCATGTCATTATGCTGTGCTTTTAATTCAATTAGTTGATGATCCATCAAATCTTGTAAAGATATTTCATTCGCATAATAACGCTTGATTTCCTCTATGGTGATTCCCAGTTCTCGAAACAGTTTAATCTCTTTTAGCTTTTTTACATCATGTTCCGTAAAGTCACGATATTTACTATCTTCTTTTCGCTGTATTTTTATTAAGCCCATTTCTTCGTAAAAACGAATAGAATGAACAGAAATACCAACTTCTTGTTCCACTTGTTTGATTTTCATAGTGTAACACCTCATCTTTCACCTTCAGTTAACACCTTAGAGGTACTCTAGAGTCAACCTTTTTTGTATAAATACTTTATTTTACCTATATAATGGGTGGTTTTATGTATTTTGTCAATCATTGAAATAAATTATATATCGTTTGGTCATGATAAATGTTAAATTACAGGAATAATGGTCATGAAAAATGTTAAAAATATAAAAAGATAGTCATGAAAATTGTTGAAGTGCATAAAAGAATGGGATATACTAAGAAATATCAAGGAGGTACTTATATGGAACGTTTCATTATGGATGAATTGGTGAAATGGAAAACGAAAAAGAAGCGTAAACCATTAATTATTCATGGGGCTAGACAAACAGGGAAAACCTGGATTATGCAAGAATTTGGTAAAAGATATTTTGATACATGTATTTATATAAATTTTGAAAATAATGAACGAATGAAAAATACATTTGAACAAGATTATGATATTAAACGAATATTAACAGCATTGAAAATTGAAGCAAACCAAAGCTTTCAAGCAGAGAACACGTTGCTGATTTTCGATGAGATCCAAGAAGTACCAAAAGCCATGACAGCTTTAAAATATTTTTATGAAAATGCTCCAGAATACAATATCGTAGCTGCTGGTTCTTTGCTAGGAATGTCTTTACATGCAGGCACTTCATTTCCTGTAGGAAAGGTAGAATTCCTACATCTTTATCCTTTGAATTTTAGAGAGTTTTTAACAGCATTAAATGAAGATGCTTTAGCTGATCTTCTGATTCAAAATGATTTTGCATTATTAAACACATTTCGTACAAAGTATATAGAATTATTGAAAAAATATTATTATATCGGTGGAATGCCAGAAGCTATCATGACATTCATAGAAACAGATGATATGAGAGAAGTACGCAAAGTTCAAAATGAATTATTGTTGTATTATGAAAGTGATTTTTCCAAACATGCGTCAGTAGAACAGTATCCCAGAATTCAAATGGTATGGAATAGTATTCCTGCACAATTGGCAAAAGAAAATCGTAAGTTCATCTATGGAATTATTAGAGAAGGGGCAAGAGCAAAAGATTATGAGATAGCAATACAATGGTTGATGGATTATGGATTAGTTCATAAAAGTTATCGTATAAACAAGCCAGGATTACCTTTGATATCCTATATGGATCAATCATCTTTTAAAATGTTTATGTTAGATATCGGGTTGTTGGCGGCAAAAGGTGAATTATCTGCCAAAACATTGTTGGAAGGAAATCGAATATTTGAAGAGTTTAAGGGTGCATTGACGGAGCAGTTTGTCGCACAGGAATTCGTTTCTAATCAACAGAAACTTTATTATTATGCTTCTAACAATTCATCTGGAGAAATTGATTTTATGATTCAAAAAGAAGAACATGTGATACCGATTGAAGTGAAAGCAGAAGAAAATTTAAGAGCACAATCACTAAAAGCTTATTGTAAAAAATATGAACCGGAAATAGCGATACGTGCCTCGATGTCTGCATATCGTAAAGAAGATTGGATGTGCAATGTTCCATTGTTTGATGTGGCTTATTATATAAATTCAATAGATTAATATATTTTACATTTTTTGAGGTATTTTTATAAAAGCAATCAGTGATGGTACTGACTGCTTTTTTTGATAATCATATAAAAAAACATGATTTTCTAAAAATTCATCAACTATGTCTGATATGGATGACACAGGAATGGAACAAGTTGGAAAAAACATGAAAAAAAGGTTGAAAACATAGGATAAAATCAACAAAAACAGCTTGAAATATGATATAATATAGAAGTATGTGAAAGAGGTTTTGTGATGAAAATAAAGATAAACAGTGAGTACATTACATTAGGTCAATTATTGAAGATGACAGACTTTATCCAAAGCGGTGGAGAAGCAAAATTTGCGGTAAAAGAATTACATATTACGGTAAATGGAGAAATGGAAGATCGTCGAGGAAGAAAGCTGAGAAGTGGTGATGTCATCATCATAGAAGACCAAGAATTTACACTTGTATGATGTTGTCACAGTTGAACCTGTATCATTATCGAAATTATGATCAGGTTGATATTTCTTTTTCCAAAGGTATTCAATTACTGACTGGTAAAAATGCTCAGGGAAAAACAAATATACTGGAGGCAATTCTTTATTTGTCTACGACAAGATCTCATCGGACAAAAGATGATCAGGATTTGATTAGAAAAGGCAGTGATGCTTTTTTTATGAAGGGAATGATTTTAAAAGAGAATCGTAAAGAAGATATCCGTATCACGGTCAATGAAAAAGGGAAGAATCTGTTTATTTATGGAAATCCTATCAATAAAGTAAGTGACTTTATCGGAGAATTTAATGCGGTGATGTTTTGTCCGGATGACATGATGCTGTTTAATGCCTCTCCAAGGGTTAGAAGACGCTTTGTGGATATGGAATTGAGTAAGGTAAGTAAAAAGTATACGATTACACTTACAAAGGCTCAAAAGCTCTTAAAAGAGCGAAATTCATATTTAAAACAGGATAGTGTGGATGATACATTCTTGGAAGTAGTGACAGATCAATTGATTGATGCATCTGTCATTGTAATGAAACAGCGGTTTTTTTTCTTGAAAAAACTGCTTGCGAAGTGCCAGACTTTTTATGAAAAGCTGACACAGGATGATACTATGCTGGATATTGAATATATCAGTTGTGTTGAATTTGATGAAAATGAAGAAGAATTAAAGAAACGTTTGAAGCTTCGATATCAAAAATCACTTCAAAGAGATAAATTCATGAAACAGACGACGCATGGGATACATAAAGAAGATTTTATTTTTAAGCTGAATGATCAAGATCTCAATAGTTATGCTTCACAGGGACAAAAACGCAGTGTGCTGCTTGCAATGAAAATTGGTATGGTATACATGATTGAAGAAATCATCCATGAATATCCGGTATTGCTGCTGGACGATGTGTTTTCAGAACTTGATGAAACAAGAAAAATGAAATTACTAACCTTTCTGCCGGAAAGCGTGCAGATATTTATAACAACGACAGATCAGCTGGAATTAAAGGATATTGAATGTAAAAGAGATGTCTGTGTCTATCATGTTGATCATGGTACGATTCAAAGATGTGAAGGAGGAAATGCGCATGGATGAGAATCAGTTGAAAGAGATAGAAGAAATGGAAAATATCAAGGTTGACCATTCCTATACCGCGGATGATATACAGGTATTGGAAGGATTGGAAGCAGTCCGTAAAAGACCTGGTATGTATATTGGTTCTACCAGTGAACGAGGACTTCACCATCTTGTATGGGAAATCGTCGATAACTCTATTGATGAGGCGTTGGCAGGGTTTGCGACAGATATTGAAATCACAATTGAAAAAGATAACATCATTCGTGTTGTCGATAATGGACGTGGTATGCCAACCGGTATCGTTGAAAAAACTGGTATTTCTGGTGTAGAAACCATCTTTACCGTACTACATGCTGGAGGTAAATTCGGTGGTGGTGCCTATAAGGTATCTGGTGGTCTGCATGGTGTAGGTGCCAGTGTCGTGAACGCATTGAGTGAATGGCTGGAAGTTACTGTTTATCAAAATGGAAAGACGCATTTCTTACGTTTTGAGGATGGAGGAAAACCAGCAGCACCATTAAAAATCATTGGTGATAGTGAACGTCATGGTTCTATGGTACGTTTTAAAGCGGATCCTACGATTTTCCAGGAAACACAGGTATATGATTTTGAAACACTAAACGTCAGAATCCGTCAGCTGGCATTCTTAAACAAAGGAATCAAACTGGTATTAACGGATGAAAGAGAAGAAGAACCTAAGCGCATTGAATATAAATACGATGGTGGTATTCAGGAATATGTCGCTTATCTGAATAAAAATAAAGCACCACTACATGAACAAATCGTTTATGTGGAAGGTGTAGAAAATGGAATCTTAGCAGAAATCGCAATGCAGTATAACGATGGCTATATTCCAAATATCTATTCTTTCTGTAATAACATCAATACTGCAGAAGGTGGAACCCATGAAGATGGTTTCCGTCTGGCATTGTCACGTACGGTGAACGCTTATGCCAGAGAAGCAGGTATGATCAAGAAAGATGAAACACTTGCAGGAGAAGATTGTCGTGAAGGATTGACTGCAATCATTTCTGTGAAGCATCCTGATCCTCAGTATGAAGGACAGACCAAAACAAAATTAGGAAACAGTGAAGTCAGAAAAATCGTTTCCAGTATCCTGGGAGAACAATTAGAACGTTTCTTCTTGGAGAATCCGGAAACAGCAAAGATTATCATTGATAAATGTATTCTTGCCAGCAAGGCACGTATGGCTGCGAAAAAAGCCCGTGAATTAACACGTCGTAAGAGTGCGCTTGAAATCAGCAGCCTGCCAGGTAAACTTGCGGACTGTAGTAGTAAAGATGCATCTGAATGTGAAATCTATATTGTCGAAGGGGATTCTGCCGGCGGTAGTGCCAAACAAGGCAGAAACTCCAAATTCCAGGCAATCCTGCCACTTCGTGGTAAGATTCTAAACGTAGAAAAAGCTAGATTACAACGTATCTTTGAAAACAATGAAATTCGTTCCATGGTCACAGCCTTTGGTTGTGGTATTGGTGAAGAAATGGATATCAGTA
This sequence comes from Absiella sp. AM09-50, assembly GCF_003433845.1. Classification (NCBI taxonomy): domain Bacteria; kingdom Bacillati; phylum Bacillota; class Erysipelotrichia; order Erysipelotrichales; family Erysipelotrichaceae; genus Amedibacterium; species Absiella sp. AM09-50. The sequence goes on along the minus strand of NZ_QVFI01000003.1, from coordinate 151,395 downwards.
AGCTTCGTTATCACAAAATCATTATTATGACCGATGCCGATGTCGATGGTGCACATATTTGTACATTGATGTTAACGTTCTTCTATCGTTTCTTACGCCCAATCATTGAGGGTGGATATGTATATATCGCAATGCCTCCATTGTTTAAATTACAAAAGGGCACGAAGGTCGAATATGTATATACAGAATCTGAACGTGATGAAAAACTTGCGGCAATGGGTGATAATGTTGGTATCCAGCGATATAAAGGTTTAGGAGAAATGAATCCTGAGCAGTTATGGGAAACAACTATGGACCCAGCGTTCCGTACATTGAAACAGGTAAATATTGAAGATGCAATTAAAGCAGATGAAGTATTTGAAATGTTGATGGGCGAAGACGTAGAACCTAGACGTCAGTTTATTCAGGAAAATGCAGAATATGCAAATCTGGATATTTAAGGAGGGAATGATTAGATGGATATAAACAAGGATAGATTATTACAGGTTGATATATATGAAACGATGCGTTCCTCCTTTCTGGACTATTCTATGTCCGTTATTGTCGATCGTGCGTTGCCAGATGTACGTGATGGATTAAAACCAGTACATCGTCGTATCTTATATGCGATGAATGATATGGGAATTGTGGCAAGTAAGCCATTTAAGAAATCAGCACGTATTGTCGGTGAAGTTATTGGTAAATATCACCCTCATGGTGATACTGCTGTATATGATGCAATGGTTCGTATGGCACAGGATTTCAGTTATCGTTATATGTTGGTGCAAGGTCATGGTAACTTTGGATCTATGGATGGCGATGGCGCTGCGGCTATGCGTTATACGGAAGCACGTATGAGTAAAATCGCAATGGAAATGATGAAGGATATCAATAAAAATACAGTTGATTTTCGACCTAACTATGATCAGGAAGAAATGGAACCTGTTGTTTTACCTTCACGTTTTCCAAACTTATTAGTAAATGGTGCAGTTGGTATTGCGGTAGGTATGGCAACCAATATTCCACCACATAACCTAAATGAAACCATTGATGCGGCACTTGCGATTATGGATAATCCAGAAATTACAGTGATGGATTTAATGGAAAATTATATTCAGGGACCAGACTTTCCAACAGGTGGTATCATCCTAGGAAGAGCTGGCATTAAACAGGCTTATGAAACAGGTAGAGGAACCGTTGTTGTACGTGCGAAAACGCATGTGGAGGAAATGGATAACGGTAAACACCGTATTGTCGTTACTGAAGTTCCTTATCAGGTAAATAAAGCAAATTTAATTGAAAAAATCGCCAATTTGGTAAGAGATAAACAAATTGAAGGTATCACCTATCTGAACGATGAATCTAACCGTGAAGGTGTGCGTATCGTCATTGAATTAAGAAAAGATGTACAAAGCGATGTTGTATTAAATCAGCTGTTCCGTTTGACTTCTTTACAGACATCTTTTGGATGTAATATGTTGTCACTGGTGCCAAAAGGCAATCAGAGTGCTCCTAAGCAAATGGGCTTAAAAGAGATGTTGCAGCATTATATTGACCATCAGATTGACGTCACCATACGTCGTACGCAGTTTGAATTGAAAAAAGCAGAAGATCGCGCACACATCTTAGAAGGTTTACGTATTGCGTTAGATCATATTGATGAAATTATACATATTATCCGTTCTTCAGCAAATGAAGCTACCGCTCGTACAGAGTTGATGGAACGCTTTGATTTAAGTGAAATTCAGGCCAATGCAATCCTTGAAATGAGGCTTCGCCGATTGACAGGTTTGGAACGTGATAAGATTGAAAATGAATATCAGGAATTATTGATTCAGATTGCGGATTTAAAAGATATCCTGGCAAATCATTCCAGAGTTGTTCAGATTATCCGTGATGAATTAACAGAAGTAAAAAATCGTTTTGGTGATGAACGTCGTACAGAAATCAGTGAAGCTGACTTTGATATGCAGGATGAAGATTTAATTCCTGTTGAAGATGTTGTTATCACGATGACGACAAATGGATACATCAAACGTATGCCAACGGATACTTATCGTACACAAAATCGTGGTGGTCGTGGTGTCAAAGGTATGGCAGTCAATGAAGATGATGTTGTGGATATGTTGATTACAATGTCTACACATGATTATCTATTGATGTTCACAAATATTGGTAAAGTATATCGTATTAAGGGATATCAGATTCCAAATGCTTCAAGAACCGCAAAAGGTTTGCCAGTCGTGAATCTCTTGAACCTAGATAAAGAAGAAAAAGTTTGTACATTAGTACCTGTGAAACGTGAATCAGAATCAGCCTATTTATTCTTTGTCACAAAGAATGGTTTAATCAAACGTACGCCAATGGAAGAATTTGATTCTATACGTCAAAATGGTAAAATTGCTATTTCTTTACGTGATGGTGATGAACTTGTGGGCGTAAAAGAAACAACAGGGGATGATGAAATCATCATTGCTGGTTCTAATGGCAAGGCAGTGCGTTTCAATGAAAATGATACACGTCCTATGGGAAGAACCGCAAGTGGTGTCAAAGGCTTCAATACAGATGGAAGCATCGTTGTTGGTGTAGCAACCAATCGTGATGGTACACATCTATTGGCAGTAAGTGAAAACGGTTATGGTAAACGTACACCAATTAGTGAATATCGTTTGACAACACGTGGCGCAAAAGGTGTTAAGACAATCAATGTCACTGAGAAAACAGGAAATCTGGTTTCTGTACGTGCAGTAAATGGCGATGAAGATGTCATGATTATCACAAATGCTGGTATTATTATCCGTATTTCTGTCGATAATATTGGTGTTTACAGTCGTAATACACAAGGTGTTCTATTGATTCATGTCGGTGATGATGAATCTGTTTCTAAAGTCGCAATCGTTGAGGCAGAAGCAGAGGAAGAAGCAGAAACAACAGAAAATGTTGTAGAAAACAACGAAACTGCTGTGAGCGAACAAGAAGTCATTGACAATGAAAACAAAGAATGATATAAAATAAACAAACGTTGATAAGGATAAGTAATAAATACATTCAGGCATAGAGAGATAACGGTTGGTGTAAGTTATCGCTGAAGATTTATGAAATCAACCTTGGAGTGAACAGGTGAATAAAGTAATCTGTTTCGGTAGCACCGTTATCGCTTTGAGATATTTGATTCTTTGAATCAAATAAAAAAGGGTGGCAACACGAGGTATCGTCCCTTTAGGACAATACCTCTTTTTTATTTATATGGAGGTATAGAATATGTTAGATATGAAGTTTCTACGCGAAAATCCTGAACTTGTGAAAGAAAACATTCGTAAAAAGTTTCAGGACCACAAGATTGAACTGGTTGATAAAGTCATCGAATTAGATAAGGAAAATCGTGCCTTAAAACAAAAAGGTGATGATTTAAGAAACCAGCGTAACAAATTAAGTAAACAAATCGGCGCATTGATGGGTCAGGGTAAAAAAGAAGAAGCTGAACAGGTAAAAGCTCAGGTTCAGGCAATGGCTGATGAAATGAAAACTACAGAAGAAAAGGAAACTGAATTAAGTACTGAAATCAAACAGATCATGATGCAGATTCCTAATATGATTGATCCTAGTGTTCCTATTGGAAAAGATGATAGTGAAAATGTTGAACTTGAAAAATTCGGTGAACCTGTTGTTCCTAATTTTGAAATTCCTTATCACACAGAAATTATGGAAGCCTTCGAAGGCATTGACTTAGACAGTGCTAGAAAAGTTGCTGGTAATGGTTTCTATTATTTAATGGGAGATATCGCAAGACTTCATTCTGCTGTTATCTCTTACGCAAGAGATTTTATGATCAATAGAGGATTTACTTATGTTGTTCCTCCATTTATGATTAGAAGTGATGTTGTAACTGGTGTTATGAGCTTTGCGGAAATGGAAGGTATGATGTATAAAATTGAAGGTGAAGATTTATACTTGATTGGTACTTCTGAACACTCTATGATCGGTAAATTTATTGATACGATCTTAGATGAAAAGAAGCTGCCTTATACGTATACAAGTTATTCTCCATGTTTCCGTAAAGAAAAAGGTGCACACGGTATTGAAGAACGTGGTGTTTACCGTATTCACCAGTTTGAAAAACAGGAAATGATTGTTGTATGTAAACCAGAAGAAAGTGCAGAATGGTTTGTAAAACTGTATATGAATACAGTAGATTTATTCAGAAGCTTAGATATCCCTGTTAGAGCGTTAGAATGCTGTTCAGGTGACCTAGCAGACCTGAAATGTAAATCTGTGGATGTAGAGGCTTGGAGTCCACGTCAGAAAAAATACTTTGAAGTTGGTAGCTGTTCTAATCTAACTGATGCGCAGGCAAGAAGACTTGGTATTCGTGTAAAAGGTGAGAATGGAAAATATTTCGCTCATACATTAAATAATACAGTTGTTGCTCCACCTAGAATGTTAATTGCTTTCTTGGAAAATAACTTAAACGCTGATGGCTCAGTGAATATTCCAGAAGTATTAAGACCATACATGGGTGGCACTGAAAAATTAGTCCCTAAGAAATAAATTATTTAAAGAATCCTAAAGTTTGGATACTCAAACAAAAAGGATTCTTTTTTAGTTTCACGTGAAACATAATTAATATAATCATTTAATGATTAAAAAAACTATTTTATATATCTTAAAAAATGATAAGTGTTTTGATTGAGTTAAATAGCTGATATTTTTCTGAAATTCTTTGGTGCTTTGATTTTATGACAAAATAACGGCTTGAAATAATGCGTATATTAATTTATAAAATACACTATTATTATAATATAAATTAAAATTTAATAATATATAAATGGCATTTGTGATATGCAATGAAATTTACTTTTATGAGTATTTATCTTATTTAATTTAATAGATTCTAGTAAGTAAATGTTTCACGTGAAACAAATTTATTGGGATTAATAAAAAATCATGAAATAGTATTAGCGATTAATTAAGTGTATTATGATTTTGATGAATGAACATACTGTGGATATTCTATTATAAGTAAAATTCTATAAATAACATTATTGATTTTTTAACATGAAGAAAAAGTACAAAAATTTTTTTGATATTAGTCGATAAATTATACTTTTCATAACCATAGAATACAATCATCTTTATAGAATTTTCATATTCTAGTTTATGATAGAAAAAACATTTATCTTTCTATCATATTTCAATTTGAATAAAAAAAGATAATCTAATAATCAAAAGTATACTTATAGAAAAATATGGTATCATTTGAAATGTTATAATTATATAGATCTTTTTATATGAGTAATTTAATTATAAATCAAAATTTTATTATGTTGGAAAATCATCAATTTAATTTTTAAAATTATTGTTAAATATAGAGTTGATCTAAAAAACTTTTATTGATTTAATGAATTGTTCAACTTAATGGAAAAGTTGAACATTTGTGATTTTGAAAACAATAAAAACATCAAAAAAGCATAAAAAAATAAAAAAAACAAGGCTGAAATATTTAATATATTATAATATAAATTTACTGATAAATATTGGATATTTATATAATTAATAATATATTTTGTGTTCTTTTGATTTGCATTGAAATATAAAAAGTAAGACAACTACACATCTCGTTGCAACAAAAAAAACGAAAAATTGTTTCACGTGAAACAATAAAATAGCCAGAATGTATTATCTGTAAAAAGTGGTTGAATTTTACTTAATCTGTGTTATAATATAAAAGCTACTACAATGATACACACTGAATTAGGTCAGGTCGGGAACGAAGCAGCCTTAAGGTGGCTCTGTCATGTGTGGTAGCACTTTTTTATTTTTGAGGTAAAAACTATGAATGAAAAGTATATGAGAGAAGCAATCAAACTTGCAAAAAAAGCTGAAGAAAAAGATGAAGTACCTATTGGCTGTGTCATTGTGAAAAATGATAAAATTATTGCAAGAGGATATAACTTAAGAGAGAGTAAACAACAATCTATTGCTCATGCAGAAATTATGGCAATTCAAAAAGCTTGTAAAAAAGTTGGCAGTTGGCGATTAGAAGATTGTGAATTATATGTTACATTAGAACCATGTTCCATGTGTACTGGCGCTATTTTACAGTCAAGAATAAACAAAGTCATATATGGTGCGAAAGATCCTAAAGGTGGATGCATTGAGAGCTGTATTAAACTATATGAATATAAAGGATTTAACCATTATCCAGAAACAACTGGTGGTATATTAGAAGAAGAATGTGCACAGTTGCTAAAAGATTTTTTCAAAAAGAAACGAGAAAAGAAGAAAAAGCAAATAACCAAGGATTAATAAATATCCTACTATTTGCTTTTTTTTATCATTTTTTCCTCAATAGAATGATATATTTATATTTTAGAAATTTGTTGTTCAATGGAAAATATAATAAGAATACCGCAGATATAAAACTTCTATTATTTTATGAAGAAAGATAATTTCTTCGTATAAGAACATTTTCAATTTAGCTTAAATATTGCTGTATTCCATGGTATAATAATCACTAGAGAAAGCAGGTGAAGTATGGCATATAAAGCACTATATCGTACCTATCGTCCTAATAGTTTTGAAGAAGTTGCAGGACAGGAACATGTTGTAAAAACACTACAACATGCTGTAGAACAAAATAAGATTGCACATGCATATTTATTCTGTGGACCTAGAGGTACTGGAAAAACTTCAATTGCAAAAATTTTTGCTAAAATGGTGAATTGCGAGAGCAAAGATCATAGACCATGTGGGGAATGTGAAAACTGCAAGGCTGTAGTAAATGGTACGCATCCAGATATTATTGAAATAGATGCGGCAAGTAATAACGGTGTTGAAGAAGTAAGAAATCTGATTGAAAAAGTAAAATATGCGCCATTAAAAGGGCGTTATAAAGTATATATTATTGATGAGGTTCATATGATGTCAGCTGGAGCATTTAATGCTTTGCTGAAAACGATAGAAGAACCACCTGCACATGTTATCTTTATACTGGCCACTACGGAGCCACATAAAGTATTACCTACAATCATTTCTAGGTGTCAGCGATTTGATTTTACTAAAGTACCTGATAGTGATATCATAAATCGATTGCATACAATCTTAGAAGCAGAGCATATTACATGTGAGGATGAGGTAATCCGCATTATAGCACAGCTTGCTGATGGGGGATTAAGAGATGCTTTATCAATTCTTGATCAGTGTATTGCATACGCACAGGATAATATTGAAGTACATCATATCAATGAGATATATGGTATTACTACAGTACCTGAAAAACTAGAATTATTAGATCAAATATTCGATAAAAAAGCATTAGAGTTAATGGATAAAATTGATTATCTGATTAATAAAGGAATTGATATCAAAAGATTAACAAACGATTTGATAGAAATATTAAAAGAAACAATTATTTTTGAATACACGAAAGAAGCAAAGCTACTTCATGTATTGAATTCTGATGAAGCTTTAGGTATTATTCAAAAAGTTTCTATAAAGAAACGGTTTGATATGATTAGCTTATTGATGGAAACATATGATAAGTATAGAACTGCTGCAAATGCTAGCTCTTATTTTGAGGTTTGTTTATTGAAAATGCTTGATCTAGCTGCTTCAACTGAACAGGTGGTACAAGTACAGCAGATTCAACAACAGCCTGTAATACAAAAACAACCAGAAAAGGCTGTGGAACAACAAACAAATGTTTCACGTGAAACATTTGTGCCAAAACAGGAAGCACCAAAGCCACAGCTGTTTGTACCAGAAGATGATCCATATGAGGAAGAAGTACAACCAACATTCTTTGAAGAAGAACCTATGCCAATAAAAGCACCAGTACATCACGAGAATAAGAAAGCACAGCCAATAGATGATGAGTATATCTTAGGTTTATTAGCTGGTGCAAATAAACCAGAGAAGGCAAGTGATTTGGAGAACTTTAAACACATTGAAGAATATACAATTAATTTAAAATGGGCAAAGTTTGCAAATTTGATAAAACATGGTAAAATCGTTGGTGCTGGCAGCAACTATATCGTACTTGCTGTTGATAACCAGGCAGAGGCAAATCAAATAAATGAATTAGATAGCAATAATGAGTTATGTGCATTCTTACAGGAGTTATTGAAAAAATCGAAAAAGATTTTCGCAATTTCTGCTGAACAGAATAAGAGGGTTATAGGCGCATTTAAAGAGCGAATGGTAAATGGCACATTACCAGATCCTATTCGTGTTGAAAGTGTCATCGTCAATAACGAAGAAACAAGAGAAAAAACACAAGAAGAAATTGTGTTAGATTTATTTGGAAAAGACAATATAACAGTGATGGAGGAATAAGATTATGAATATGCAAGCATTATTGAAACAGGCACAGAAGATGCAGAAAGATTTAGCAAAAGTAGAAAGTGAATTAAATGAAAAAGAATATGAAGTTACGATGGGTGGTGGAGTTGTAAAAGTTGCAGTTAAAGGTATGCAGGTTGAGTCAATTCAAATAGATGAAACTTTATTAGATAAAGATGGAAAAGAAGATTTAGAAGAAATGTTAAAGGCAGCATTAAATGATGCTTTCAATCAAGCTGTAGAAGATAAAGAAAAGACAATGAATGCAATTACTGGTGGAGTGAAAATGCCAGGAGGCTTCTAATGTATCCTAAACAATTTGAGAAGCTTGTAGAATGTTTAAGAAACCTTCCAGGTGTAGGTTTGAAAACAGCAGAACGATACGCATTCCAAATATTGGAATGGGATGAAGATAAAATAAATGAGTTCATCGATTGCTTAACACACATCAAAGAGGGAAGTTTAAAACATTGTCAGATATGTGGCAATCTTGCGGAAGATGAAAAATGTGAGATATGTAAAGATCATACAAGAGATGATTCTATTATCTGCGTGGTACAGAGTCCTAAAGATGTTATCGCCATGGAAAAGACAAGAGAGTATACAGGTGTTTATCATGTACTTAACGGAGTCATATCTACATCAAAAGGTATATTACCTGATGATATTAATATTGCTTCCTTATTAGATAGAATCAATGAAGATACAAAGGAAATCATCCTTGCGACAAATCCTACAGTGGAAGGAGAAACGACTGCATTATATATATCTAAATTATTAGAAAAATATCCAGTAACAGTTACAAGAATCGCTCATGGTTTGCCAATGGGTGGTCATTTAGATTATGCAGATGAGTTAACATTGATTAAAGCAATTGAAGGTCGTAAAAAAATGTAAGAAATCGTGGAATACACGATTTTTTCTTTGCCAATTCATGATAAAATATAGATAAAGAAAAGGTGGGATACTATGTCATCTATCGCTTATATTACAGATCATCAGATGATTGAATATCATCGGCTTAATGGTAATCGAATCATTAATTTCTGGAAACCCAGCACTATGAAAAAAATCAGTGATTTTAATCCAGGCGATTACTTGTTTTTTCTTGCAAAAGGCACAGAAAAAGGTGAAAAACGAGAAAAAGGTATCTTAGGTTATGGAAAATTAGAAAAGACATATACCTTGACTTTTTCTCAGATGTGGGCTAGGTTTGGCACAAAGAATGGATATCCCACCAAAGAAGCATTAGAAGAAGCAATTATAAAAATCACAAAGACGCATGAACTACCTGAATATCTAAGTTGTTTTCAATTGGAAGAAGTAACATTCTTTCAAGCACCTGTTTATTTAAGTGAAATAGGTATGGAAATTTCCAACAAAATAGAAAGTTATATTTATATTGATAAAACAGATGTTCAAAATACTAGTAAAATCCTTCAGTTAGCAAATGATGTAGGTATAGATATGTGGTCAGCTTTATTTCATAAAGAAACTGAATCGGTATTTATTAAAGACGCACAAATTAATTTTATTCAAAACATATGTCAAAAAGTAAAAACAAATATGTATAGTCGTTATGAAGAAACAAGAATACAAAAATACTGTAAAACGATAATGACGGATCATCAAAAAATGATAAGTAAAACAGAATTTATCGATGTACAAAAAGATATGATATCCATATATATCCCATGTTTAATCAATGTGAGTGATTTTAATATGAAGCTACAATATTGTATCGGACATTATATGTTATATGAAAGTTATATCAAAATGAGCGAATTTGCGGAGGAAATGGAAGTGTTTATAGTATTCAATCGAGAAATTGATGAAAGTACAAGAAAATTATTAAAAATAGGAAATGTTAAATATAAAGAAAAGCTGGCTATTGTATAACCAGCCAATATAGAGAAAGTTGAAGAATTGCAGAAAATACTGCCATAATCTGAAACTTTCTTTTCTTTGTCTTATGATGGAAACATAACATACCCAGGATAGCACCTAAAGTTCCAAAGAAAAACATATAACTTAGTAATGTGAATTCTGAAATACGATATTGGTGATGTTTCGCTTTATATTTATCCCATCCATATATAAAAAATACAAAACAATTCCACACACTATAAATAATTAATAATTCATTCATAGCGCAAATAAAGCTCGTTTGCTTTTTGAAACACAGTTATGATCATACTGAACATTGATGATATCCAAAATATCTTGAAACATCTTTTTGCCATCATGATCTTTTTTATATTCATATTCAATCTCATAATCTTCTTTACCATTATAGTAATTATGATCTAAACAAATTTCCGCAAAACCATTGAAAATCACAGCACGATCAGTTGTCAAAGAAGTCAACTTTACAATCGGCTCATCAATTTTCATATCCTGAAACAATTGTTTGATTTCAGAATCATCAAAGGCAGAGATATCATTGGATGGCACAAGTTTTTCAAACTCTAATAAACCATCTTCTGTATGTTTCTTCAAAGTAAAAATAAACTGACCTTCTTTTTCACGGATACGTATAGAACCATAGTTCTTTCTAATCTGAAGATCCTTTGTATCATAATACGTATTGACTTGACGTATAAACTTGACATCATCATATTGACTTACAAGTTTTTCAAACTGCTCTTTTGTTAATAAAACCTTATATTCTATTTCTAAATTTTCATTCATCTTTTCATCACCCTAGGTTATATGGTACAATATTATCAATGTAAAAGGAAGTGATTTGTGATGAAATATGCAATCGTTTCAAAAGTAGATGAAAAATCTCATATCGTATCTGATAAAATCAGAAAGACATTACAAGGGGCTGGATGGATAGAAGATGAAAAAACTGCAGAATTAATTATCTGTGTTGGAGGCGATGGAACATTATTATATGGTGTTCATCAATTTCTTGATCGAATCAATGATTTAAAATTTATTGGGATCCATACAGGCACTTTAGGGTTCTTCACAGATTATACAGAAAGCGAATTAGATGAGTGCCTTCATGATATGCTTCAAAAAGAACCACATATTTATGAATCAGGTTTATTACGCATGGACTTGGATGATCATGATGAACCGATTTATGCGTTAAATGAGATGCGTATTGAAAACGTCATAAAATCACAATCTGTAGATGTTTATATTGATGATGAGTTTTTTGAAACATGTCGTGGATCAGGAATATGTTTATCAACGCAGGCAGGCTCTACTGCATACAATCGGGGACTTGGTGGGGCAGTGATTGATTGTGGTCTGTCTGTTATGCAGCTGGCAGAAATCACAGCGATACAACATTCAAAACACCGTTCTTTGGGTAGTCCATATATCATGATGGAAAATAGAATTGTAACACTTCGTGCAGATACATTTGATACGGCGATTTTGTGTTATGACCACTTGAATACACCATTAAAAAATACTAAAACCATTGTTTGTCAAATGACAGATAAGAAGGTAAAGTTCGCAAGATATCGTCATTATAGTTATCTAAAACGTTTAAAAAATCTATATTAAAAAAGTCAGATCCATTCGATCTGACTTATTCATATACGTAGTCTGATAATTTCTTTGCTTTACGGCTGGTATTCATAATAATACCGAATACAATCATGTAAGATAACATACTGGAACCACCATAAGATAAGAGTGGTAATGTGATACCGGTAATTGGAAGAAGTCCAATCAGCATGCCAATATTTTGAAATTGCTGATACAACAACAATCCTAGAAATCCGGTAATCATATATTTTTCTATCATGTTCTTCGACAAGGAAGCGATATGACAGATATGTAAATCCAGGAATAAACATAAACCAACGACAAATACAGTTCCTATGAATCCCCAGGTCTGACCAATCACAGCAAATATCAAATCGGTTTGTGCTTCAGGTAAAGTAACATACGCCTGTCCCATGCCATGACCCATTAAACCTGCAGAGCCAATCACCATCTGTGAAAGATATAGCTGATGGCCTTTCCCGTTGATATCCGATTCAGGATTTAGCCAACTGGTTATACGCCCTAATTTATAACCACCTTCACCACCAATCAATTTATTTAAAAGGTCAAAGTGGAAGAAATACATATAGAAGAATAAGGCAAGTACAAATGCAATACATCCAAATATAATCATAATCCATTCACGCTTAATACCAGAACACATGACCATAGCGCCGATGGCAATTACAATAATCAATACAACACCGGTATCTGGCTGTAATAGAATTAAAATCATAGGTGGAAGTGCCCATTTCGCAATTTCAATTATCATATTGAAATCCTGTTCATACGATTCCGTGATTTTTTGTTTGTTATGTTCATCTATAATATTTGCGACGATAATAATTAATACGATTTTTATAAACTCACTTGGCTGAAAGGTCCCAACTCCAGGAAAGATATACCAGGATGTCGCACCATTCGCTGTATGAAAAAAAGGAATATCTCTTAAAGTAAAGTGATAAAATACTTTATCTACCAGCAATAATGCCAGCAACGCTAATAATATCCAGTATCCAATCTTCGCAAAGGAATACAGGGAATCATTTCCTAAATACATCATCGCACCAATTACGATATAACCAAATACATACCACATAATTTGTTTCATTAAGTAACTCATTCCAGCATCAGTACCTAACATACCAAATGCAGAATAAATAGCCGTAAGACTTGTAAACATCATCACAATGATAATGCCCATCAATGTATAATCAAACTTATCGGTGCTCTTTGCACGCGATAATCCCAGCTTCATTGGCATCAACTCCATTTTCTCAAGCGTATTTATTATAACACGTTTTAAAACTGTTATGTGATGGTTACGTGTAAAACTTCTTAAGATTTAGACTGATTTTTCAAAAGGAAAGAAAAGCCTTTGAAAAAGGGAGAAAAAAGATATTTTGATCATGTAAAATAAACAAGCGAAAACCTCACAAAAACAAGTGAAAATTTGATATAATATATAATCGAAGTGGAGTTGATACTATGAGTAAAAAACCTAGCTATACACCGATGATGAAACATTATCTGGAAGTGAAGGAACAACATAAAGACGCAATTATATTTTATCGATTAGGAGATTTTTATGAAATGTTTTTTGATGATGCGAAAACCGCTAGTCAGGAGCTTGATTTGGTTTTAACAGGTAGAAATGCTGGTGTGGAGGAACGTGTGCCAATGTGTGGTATTCCTTATCATGCCGCAAAAGGATACATAGAGCGTTTGATACAAAAGGGATATAAAGTCGCAATTGTAGAACAGCTGGAAGATCCTGCACTTGCCAAGGGACTGGTAAAGCGTGATGTTATCAAAATTGTAACTCCTGGAACCATCATGGATGAAGTAAGTGATGAAAAGAATACAGTATACATTGCTTCACTTCATGATTACCAATTTGGTTTGGCAGTAATTTTATGTGAAATGACAACTGGTGAAATGCGTGCACAGTTAATTGATAAGCAGGTTATGGCAATTCAAAAGGTATTGCTGGGCAATAATGTAAAAGAAGTTGTTGTGGAGGAAAAATTTGATAAAAAGATTATTAAAATGATTGAAGATATCCAGTCAATTACGATATCTTATGAAAATAATATTGAGATCAAAGAAGAATACCAGCACTTATTAAGCAGGGTAGAAGATGCTCGTATCCATCATACATTCGGTATTTTAATGAATTATCTGGAAGAAACACAGAAACGTAATATGGCGCATCTGCAACAGGTGGAAATAGTATATGAAAATGAATTCCTGCAGATGGATTTCTCCACGAAACAAAACCTAGAATTAACCCAGAGTATCCGTAATAACTCCAAATCTTTGACGTTATGGAGCTTCTTAGATAAATGTCGCAGCTCTATGGGTTCTCGTTTATTAAAAAAATGGATAGAATATCCTTTGGTTGATCCAATCGCTATTAATAAACGTCTGGATGCTATTGAATATTTAAACGATAATTTTATCACAAAAGATGAATTGAAAGAACATTTAGGTTATGTATATGATATGGAGCGTTTAAGTGCCCGTGTGGCTTATGGAAACGCCAATGCAAGAGATATTTTGCGTTTAGTGAAAACACTGGAACATGCACCAATGATATTTGATGTATTTAAAGATTGCGCAAGCTATAGTGAATTTAAAGATATTGATCCATGTAGTGAATTATATGATATGATCAATGGCGCTATCGTAGATAATCCACCATTAACATTAAAAGATGGTGGTGTCTTTGTGGATGGATATAATGAAGAACTGGACCGTGTTCGTGAAATTGGAAAACATGGCAAGGACTGGATTCTGGAGCTTGAAAATAAAGAACGTGAACGTACAGGCGTGAAGTCTTTGAAAATAGGATATAATCGTGTATTTGGTTATTATATCGAAGTCACAAAAGCTAATCTTTCTTCTATTAAAGAAGAATTCGGCTATGTTAGAAAACAGACCTTAAGCAATGCAGAACGTTTTGTTACACAGGAATTAAAGGAAAAAGAAGATGCCATCGTTCATGCACAAGAACGAAGTATCCGCTTAGAAACAGAGCTGTTTAATGATCTATTGAATCGAATAAAAGTATATTTACCAAAACTGCATGATTTATCTGCGGCATTGTCTACGATTGATGCCTTATTCTCACTATCTGAAATCAGCAGTGAAAATGGTTATACCAGACCAAAATTCCATCCGGAACATAAAATATATTTAGAAGAAGCACGTCATCCAATTCTTGATAAAATGATGAAAACAACACGCTATGTTTCTAATAATCTGGATATGGATGAGAATCATGATATTTTAATTATCACAGGACCAAACATGGGTGGTAAATCTACATTTATGCGTCAGACTGCATTGCTTGTAATTATGGCACAGATTGGTTGTTTTGTGCCCGCAAGAAAAGCAGATATGCCAATCTTTGATCAAATCTTTACCAGAATTGGCGCAAGTGATGATATCATGAGTGGGCAATCAACATTCATGGTAGAAATGATTGAAGCAAATAATGCCTTGAAAAATGCAACAGAAAATTCATTGATTTTATTTGATGAAATAGGGCGAGGTACTTCTACTTATGATGGTATGGCACTGGCACAGGCAATGATTGAATACATTGAACGCAATATTAAAGCAAAAACGTTATTTTCAACTCATTATCATGAATTGACGGATATGGAAGATAAGAATCCTTCTATCCATAATGTACATGTGGATGTACATGAAGAAGATGAACATGTTACATTCTTATATCGTGTTGTGGATGGAAAAGCCGATAAATCTTATGGTATCAATGTCGCAAGATTAGCGCATTTGCCTTCCTCTGTTTTAGATCGCGCAAAACAAATTCTGGATAATCTGGAAACACAGCCTAACACATTAAAAGATTTAAAAGAACCGGTTGTGATTGAAAAAGAAAATCCAAAACATGTCGAAACAATCGCTAAAATTTCGTCAGTCGATGTTAATAAAATGACACCAATGGAAGCAATGCAATTTTTATATGAATTAAAAAATCAATTAAATTAATATAAGGAGGTGGCCGCATGGGAAAAATCAATCGTCTGGATGAACATTTATCCAATATGATTGCTGCCGGTGAGGTAGTAGAAAGACCAATGGGTATCGTAAAGGAATTAGTAGAAAACTGTATCGATGCACATGCAAAGAATGTTGAAATTCAAATACTGCAGGGTGGTATTGATACCATAACCATTATTGACGATGGGGATGGTATGGATGCCCAGGACGCTACACTGGCTTTTGAGCGACATGCGACCAGCAAGCTGAAAGAAGTCAATGATTTATGGAATATTCATACCATGGGATTTCGTGGAGAAGCACTTCCATCTATCGCTTCTGTTTCACATGTATTACTGCGTACCAATAATGGCATAGACTCTACTGAAGTAGAAATCAATTATGGTAAATTGATGAGCGCAAAGCCATGTGGAACACCACGTGGCACAATGATTGAAGTCAAGAATCTTTTTCAAAAGACGCCTGCTCGTTTCAAACACTTGAAAAGTCCGCAATATGAATTTTCACTGATCAGTGATGTTGTTCAGAAATTCGCATTATCCCATCCGGAAATTGGTTTTAATTTATCCCATGATGGCAGAACGATATTTAAAACACGTGGTAATGGCTCTTTATTAGAAGTGCTTATGCAAATCTATGGTAGGGATACTGCCAAAACAGCTATCCAATTAGATGGCAGTGACAATGATTATAAAATCAGTGGTTATGCTATGCAGCCACAATTTAATCGTGCCACAAAGTATTATATGTTGATGTATATCAATGGTCGTATGATACGTAATTATCACTTACAAAAGGCAATTATGGATGCTTATAGCCATTATCTGCCTAAGGAAAGATATCCAATCGTTGTGATGAATATGGAAATGGATGCCCAGTTAGTGGATGTCAATGTCCATCCCAGCAAATGGGAAATTCGTTTATCTAAGGAAAAGCAACTAGAAAAGCTAGTATATGAAACCATCAGTGAAGCATTGAAAAATCAGTTACAGGTACCTGAAGTCAAGAAGAGTGAATTAAAGAAAGAAAAAGTAGAAATACAAGAATTTGATTTCACATATGAGCGAGAAGAACCAGTGAAGAAGCTTCATGATGATATCAATGATTCTTTTGTTCACCCACAAAATAACCCAGAACCGATCATTGAGGATATCCCACTTCCAGCACCAAAGGAAATAAAAAAGGAAAAACCCGTGATTACATATCCACAAAAATCATATCCGACTGGAGTACGTGAAACATTTGTGAAAGAAAAGGATATCAAATATCAAACATCCAAAAAAGTAGAACCTGTTAAAGAAGAAAAGAAAACTGAACCAATTCAAAAAGAACCAGTTACACCAAAGCCAGAGAAAAAAATAGAAGAAGTCAAAGAGCCGGAAGTAATCGTGGAACCACCAAAGCAGGAAGAAGTAAAGC
Organism: Absiella sp. AM09-50; assembly: GCF_003433845.1. Taxonomy (NCBI): domain Bacteria; kingdom Bacillati; phylum Bacillota; class Erysipelotrichia; order Erysipelotrichales; family Erysipelotrichaceae; genus Amedibacterium; species Absiella sp. AM09-50. The sequence goes on along the minus strand of NZ_QVFI01000003.1, from coordinate 134,115 downwards.
CTGTATTGGAACCTGTACTTGCGAAAAATCCAAGTCTGCCACAGCTACAGGTCATTGGGCAATTTCACAACTGTTATATTATTGCACAGGGTGAAAAAGGCTTATATATCATTGATCAGCACGCTGCACAGGAACGTTATCATTATGAAATTATACGTAAACAGATTTTGGAGGGTGTGAAGGATACCCAGCCATTATTGTTGCCAATTACCATTGAAAGTTCTATTTCTGCAGTATCCCAAGTTGATACCATCAATGCAATGCTTGAACAGCTTGGTATTCATTTAGATGTATTTGGAAACAATACCTTTATCGTTCGTGAGCTTCCTGTATGGATGAAAGATACAGAAGAAGAAGCATTTATTCGTGATATGATTGATTATTTTGAACAAGATAATGAAACGGGTATTGATAAATTAAGAAAACACGCCATCGCAACCATGGCATGTCACAGCTCTATTCGTTTCCATCGCACACTTACCATGGAGGAAATGAAACAGGTCATCGCAGATTTAGGCAAATGTGAACAGCCATTCCACTGTCCACATGGCAGACCAACTTTGATTTGTTTAAGCGATAATGATTTAATCAAAGAATTTGAAAGAGGGTAGTCAAATGGAAAAGGTTTTAGTAATCGTTGGACCTACTGGCGTAGGCAAAACAGCATTAAGTGTGAAACTTGCACAGTCATTTCAAGGTGAAATCATCAGTGGTGATTCCATGCAGGTATATAAAGAAATGAACATTGGGACTGCCAAGGTAAAACCAGAAGAAACACAAGGCATTCCACATTACTTGATAGATGACTATGCTCTTACACAGGAATATAATGTGAAAGTATTCCAACAAAAAGCCAGAGGATATATGCATCAAATATCAGAAAAAGGAAAGCTGCCCATCATTTGTGGTGGAACGGGATTATATATTAAATCAACATTATATGATTATGAATTTGTAGATCAAGAAGAAAACGATGAATTTATGGATTTCTTACATACCCTTGGAAAAGATCAGTTATGGAGTCTGTTAAAGGTGATTGATCCTAAGGCATGTGAAAACCTTCATCCTAATAATCGCCAGCGTTTATGTCGTGCATTATATATGGCACATACTGGTCAAAAGAAAAGTGAAATCGTAGAATCACAAACACATCAGCCAATCTATGATGCCTATATTATTGGTTTAACAATGGAGCGTGAACAGCTTTATGAAAGAATCAATCGTCGTGTAGATATCATGATGGAGGAAGGTTTATTAGAAGAAATTGAAGGAATTGTGGAACAATATCCGGATTGTTGGAATTTTAATAGCTTTAAAGGCATTGGATATAAAGAATGGAAAGGGTATTTTGATGGAGCTTCCACAAAGGAAGAGTGTATAGAATTAATCAAAAAGAACTCCAGAAACTTTGCGAAACGTCAGTATACCTGGTTTAAAAACCAGATGCAGGTACACTGGTATGATATACAAGATCAAGAATATCCAGAAAATGTCATGCATGATATAGATGAATGGATGCATCATAAATAAAAAAGGAGACAACTATGGAAGAAACGCCGTTACAGCGCATGGAGCTGTTAATACAAAAAGAAGGTATTGAACGATTGAAACAGGCATGTGTCATGGTTGTTGGTGTTGGCGGTGTTGGATCTTATGCTACCGAAGCACTCGCACGTTGTGGGATTGGCACTTTGATTCTGGTTGATGGCGATACTGTCGCAATTAGTAATTTAAATCGTCAAATTCATGCGACCTATGAAACACTACATCAGTCCAAAACAAAGGTCATGAAAGAGCGCATTGAAACATATCGAAAAGATTGTCATATCATCTGTCACGATATCTTCTACAATGCAGATCAAAACGAGCTGTTATTCCAACAGCCAGTAGACTTTGTGGTGGATGCGATTGATACCATGTCCTCTAAATTGGAATTGATAAGATATTGCGTCGAACATAAGATTCCGTTTATCTCAAGTATGGGGATGGCGAATCGTATGGATCCTACGAAAATAGAAATCACGGATTTAATGAAAACCAACTATGATCCTGTCGCAAAAATTATGCGTAATCTGGTTCGTAAAAATAAAATCAAAGGGAAAATACCTGTTTTATTTTCTACCGAACAGCCAATGACACAGGCGGTCATTGTCAATGAAAATGGCGCAACCAGAAAACAAAAAATGCCCCCAGCAAGCTCACCATTTGTGCCAAGTGCAGCGGGACTTGCTGCCGCAAGTTATGCAGTCAGAGTGATTTTAAATCAAAAATAGATAACATATACGGTATCATTTCATTAGAAAATGAGCCGTATTTTTATGTTTTGCCAAAAATAATTTGCTTAACAAGTCTTAAGATACATTGAAATGATGTTTTTACTGTGATATAACCTACATAGAGCAGCCATTATAAATGGTATGAGTACACGTAAGGAGTGGATTTCATGGATATTTTAACATTTATGGGAGAAGTATTTCTGGATACATTAATTGATCATTTCTCAAATAAAAAGGTTTCTAAGAAAACAAGAATTATTTGTGTTCTTATCTTTACGCTTATTTCATTAGCTTATATTGCTTTGTTTACATTAATGACTTATATTGGTATCACCACATGGCATAGTGATAGTGCAACTGTATTAAAAATGTTAGCGTGTAGTTTATTGTTACTATTAGCATTTTTTGCATATGCTTATCAAATCAAAGAAAAAAGAAACGATTTTAAAACGAATATAAAAAAATAAATCATGTGTATTAATCATATAAATTTAAAAAAAGATATAATCGTTTTAAGGGTTTTATAATGCATAAAGGTTTGTGTGTTTTAGTTATGAAAACTAAGCCACAAATCTTTTCTTTTTTGATAGCTGTATGATTTCCATTAAATGTTAAAGATATATCCATTGACAAGCGATACACATTGCGTTATTGTATATATATCAAAAATATTTGATGTGAGGAGGGTGCTTTATGAAGGATTATTCAAAAGACGCAAAGATTTTTAAAGCACTTTGTGATGAAAAAAGATTATATATCTTGGAACTGTTAAAAGGTGGGGAGAAATGTGCTTGTGCATTGATTGAAGATATGAAAATAGGACAGTCCGCATTATCTTATCACATGAAAATATTGTGTGAGTCAGGTATTGTTGTAAGCAGACAAGATGGTAAATGGACACATTATCGCCTTAGCGAAGCTGGTATAAAAGAGGCACAAAATCGATTAACACAATTGACCAAATAAAGATTAAGAAGTCATCTTCTGATGGCTTTTAAAAAGCTAAAACACATCAAAAAAATTTGATATATAAAAAGGAGTGATTGTTTGGAAATCTTAGAAACGATATTGATTTTTATTCAAAATCAAATATTAGGAATGAAATGGTTAAATGAATTCTTAGGCAACATATTGTCAGGATTAGGAATTGATTTGAATACAAGATTAGGTGGAAGTATACAGTTTTTTATTTATGATGTTATAAAAATCACGATTCTATTGTGTGTTCTGATTTTCATCATATCTTATATACAAAGCTATTTTCCACCTGAAAGAAGTAAGAAAATATTAGGGAAATTCCATGGGATATGGGCAAATATCATTTCTGCATTGTTAGGTACCGTTACACCCTTTTGTTCATGTTCATCAATACCATTATTTATTGGTTTTAGTAGTGCAGGCTTGCCTTTAGGTGTAACATTTTCCTTTCTAATATCTTCCCCTATGGTTGATATTGGTAGCCTGTTGTTACTGATGAGTATATTTGGCGCTAAAATTGCATTTGCTTATGTGATAATAGGATTAGTCATTGCGGTAATCGGAGGAACATTGATTGAGAAACTGCATATGGAGAAATATGTAGAAGATTTTATACAAAATGCGAGCCATGTGGATATTGACTCTCCTACACTTACACGAAAAGATCGAATACAATACGCAAAAGATCAAGTGATGGAAACATTTAAGAAAGTATTTCCTTACATCATCATTGGCGTTGGTATTGGTGCACTCATTCATAATTGGATACCGGAAAGCTGGGTAGAAGGCATCTTAGGAAGTAAAAATCCATTTGGCGTTATCCTTGCGACATTGATTGGCGTTCCTATGTATGCGGATATATTTGGGACAATACCAGTTGCGGAGGCATTGCTTGCGAAAGGTGCACAATTAGGCACAATCTTAGCATTTATGATGGCTGCCACAACATTAAGTCTGCCATCTATGATTATGTTAAAAAAGGCAATTAAGCCTAAATTATTGACATTATTTGTAGCTATTTGTGTCATTGGCATCATCATAGTCGGTTATTTATTTAATGTATTTCATGCATTCTTAATTTAAAAACGGAGGTAAAATAGAATGAAATTATTTGGAAAAAAAGAAGAAAAGAAATCTTGCTGCTGTGGAGGTGATTGTACACCTGAAACAATAAAAAAGGCAGAAGAAACAAAATGTGAAAAAGGAATCAAAATCTTAGGTTCTGGATGTGCAAAATGTAATGCGTTAGAAAATGCGACGCGTACAGCGTTATCTGAATTACATATGGATATGGAGATTGATCACATCACAGATTTTGTACAAATTGCCAGTTATGGAGTTATGTCCACACCTGCACTTGTCTTTGATCACAAAGTGGTATCTTATGGAAAGGTGTTAACCGTGGAAGAAGTAAAAAAATTATTAATCAATTCCTATGGGAATAAACAAGTATAAGAAAGCGTATTTTATGATATGAAAACAAAACCAAAAGTCGCTTTTATTTGTGTACATAATTCTTGTAGAAGTCAGATTGCGGAAGCATTAGGAAAGTTTATCGCTTCTGACGTATTTGAAAGTTACTCAGCTGGTACGGAAACAAAGCCACAAATCAATCAAGATGCTGTGCGGTTGATGAAGAAAATGTATGGTATAGATATGGAAAAAAGCCAGTATTCAAAACTGATATCCACATTACCTGATATAGATATTATTATCACAATGGGATGTAATGTACAATGTCCTCACATGCTTTGTCAATACCATGAAGATTGGGGATTAGAAGATCCAACTGGAAAAGATGATGCATGTTTTGAAGATGTGATATCCACTATACATCAGAAAATAGAAGCATTATCAAACAAAATTACGAATGGTCAAATAATCAATAAGAAATAGGTGATAAGAAACGGTTAGTCATTCAGATTAACTGTTTTCTTTTTTTGTGCACCTTTGTTTAAATGTCAAATATTCTAAAAAAAATGTTATAAATCTAAAAAATATATTAAAATGTAAGCGTATAAAACCTATAATTTAGGTGTCGATGATGAGGAATACGTATTCAAAGAAAAGGAGAACTTTATGGAAAAGTTAGAACAGTTTTTACAGAAATTTATCGGACCTATCGCAAAAGCTATGAGTGAAAATGATACGATTCAGTCAGTAGCAGAAGGATTTATGAGAACTGGACCTGTAACATTTGGTGTCTGCATCTTTGTGATTCTAGGAAATCTGCCATTTGATGGCTATTCAGACTGGTTAATAAGTATTGGATTAAAAGAGCATTTTGAAGCTATTTCAAATGCCAGCTTAAACATTCTTGGTTTATATATTTCATTCTGTGTGGCGCACTCTTTTGCGAAAAGAAAAGGAGATAACGCTTTATCTTGTGGAATCCTTTCACTGTTAAGTTATTTGATTATTATCCCTCAAAGTGTTGCTGGGGCAGAAGGGGCAATTGCGGCATTTGATCTGAAATATTTAAGTGGCACAGGTATTCTGGTTGCGTTGATTTTCGCTGTGATTGTAGGACATTTATTCCACTATTTATCAAATAAAGGTATGAAATTCAAAATGCCAGATGGTGTTCCACCTATGGTTAGTGAATCATTTGAACCAATCTTCATCTCTATGATTATTGTTGGATTTGCATTCTTCGTACGTGTTGGCTTTGGATATACACCTTATGGAAACTTTGTAAATTTCTTTGATCAGACCATTGGCGCATTCATTATTAAAATTGGATTATCTTTACCAACGATCTTCCTATTATACTTTGCGGCTAATTTATTATGGTTCTTTGGTATCCATCCAAACACTGTATACAGTGCATTCGTACCTTTACAAATGACATTGATTATGACAAATATTGCTGATTTCCAGGCAGGTAGACCACTAACTTATTTAACGATCACACTGGTATCTATGTTTGCGTCTTTCGGTGGTAATGGTAATACAATCGGACTTTGTTTATCTATGTTCACTGCGAAGAGCGAACGTTATAAAAAGATGTTGAAATTGGCATTCATACCTAACTTATTTAATATCAATGAACCATTAATTTTCGGTATGCCAGTTATGTTGAATCCAGTGTTCTTTATCCCTATGGTATTCTGTAATGTTGTGATGGGACTAATTGGATTATTCGCGACTAAAATCTTTACATTTACCTTTAATCCAGCGATGTCTTTACTTCCTTGGACAACACCATTCTTTGTAAAAGCATTACTTGCTGGTGGCGTTTCTCTATTGGTTATGGTATTGATTCTGCTTGCGGTAAATACAATAATGTACTATCCATTCTTCAAAATTGCGGATAAGAAAGCATGTGAAGAAGAAGCAGCCGCAAGACTTGAAAAAGAAGGTGAATTGGTTGAGTAAATTAAGTAAAGATTTTCTATGGGGAGGTGCCATTGCCGCTAATCAGGCGGAAGGTGCCTACCTTGAAGATGGAAAAGGCTTATCCTTGATGGATATCGCAACTGCTGGAAAAAAAGGAGTATCCCGACACTTCACCAAAGGTGTACAAGAGGATGTATATTATCCAAACCATGAAGGTATTGATTTTTATCACCATTATAAAGAAGATCTTTCTCTGTTTCAGGAAATGGGATTTCGCTGTTTCCGTACTTCTATCGCTTGGACAAGAATTTTTCCAAACGGAGATGAGGAAACACCCAATGAAGCTGGTTTAGCATACTATGATGATTTATTTCAAGATATGCTTGATAAAGGCATGGAGCCAGTGGTTACCATTTCCCACTATGAGATGCCACTTCATCTTGTACAAAAATATGAAGGATGGGCAAATCGTAAATTAATAGATTTCTACTTACGCTTTTGTGAAGTAATCTTCAAACGATACAAAGGCAAAGTAAAATACTGGATGACATTTAATGAAATTAATTCCGTGATTCTTATGCCTGAAATTGCGGGTGTCTTAGATCGTACGAAAGATGACTTCCAGACAAGAAGCTATCAGGCAGCACATCACCAGTTTGTCGCAAGTGCAAAAGCAGTCGCTATGGGACATCAGATTGATCCTGAAAATAAAATTGGATGTATGGTGTTAACACTGGTAAAATATCCATTAACCGCAAAACCAGAGGATGTGATGTTAGCGGAACAAAATATGCGAAAAGGAACCTTTGCGTTCACAGATATTCAAGTGCGTGGGCACTATCCGGCATATGTAAAAAAACATGTAGAACGATTAGGTATCCATGTACAAATAGAGCCAGGTGATTTAGAAGCCATGCAACAAGGATGCGTAGATTATATCGGCTTTTCTTACTATTCATCCTCAGCCGCAACGACCGATCCAAATGTAGAAAAAACAGGTGGCAACATGGTATCCGGTGTGAAAAATCCATATATTCCAACAAGTGAATGGGGATGGCAGATTGATGCATTGGGATTACGTTACATCTTAAATCGTTTCTATGAACGATATGAAATACCTTTATTTATCGTAGAGAATGGTCTGGGAGCCTATGATCAGATAAATGAAGATGGATATATTGAAGATGATTATAGAATTGCTTACTTAAGAGAACATATCAAAGAAATGAAGAACGCAATATTAGAAGATGGTGTGGATATCATTGGTTATACACCATGGGGCTGCATTGATTTGGTATCCGCTGGTACGGGTGAAATGAGTAAGCGTTATGGATTTATTTATGTAGATCGAGATGATGAAGGAAAAGGTACATTAGAGCGAAAGAAAAAGAAATCTTTTGACTGGTATCGGCAGGTAATCGCAAGTGATGGTGAAATTTTATGAGAATCGCAGTATTTGATGTTGGTGGCACATTTATCAAATCATGTTTTATGGTCGATGAAGAAATTACCATGGCTAAAAAAACACCAACACCTTATGACAGCCAGGAAGCTTTCTTAAATATCATAGAAGACAGATTAAAGGAGATGGATGATGTGGAAGGTATCGCTTTCTCCATGCCTGGGGTCATTGATGTAAATCGCAAATATATTTTTGCGGGAGGAAGTTTAACCTACAACAACCATACAGATATTAAAGAATGGGAAAAACGTTTCCAACTTCCGATTGAGATTGAAAATGATGCTCGTTGTGCCGCAATCGCAGAACTTGAGGCTGGCGAAATGTTAGGTATTACACAAGGACTTGTATTAACCTTTGGCACAGGTGTTGGCGGTGGCATCATTGTTAACGGTGACATCTATAAAGGTGGTCACTTAATCGCAGGGGAAGTCAGTGTCATCTATTCAAAAGATAAAGATGCCTATGGCTCTAAGGGATTATTTGGTGCTATTGGCAGTGTAAAAAATCTTGTGAAAGAAATCGCAGATGCGAAAGGAATCGACACACAAAATGGCGAAGAAGTATTTGAATGGATCAAGCATAAAGATGAAATCAGTACACGTATCTTTGAACGATATTGTGATGAAGTCATACAGGAGCTGCATAATATCCAATGTTTATTAGATCCACAACGTATCTGTATTGGTGGGGGTGCTAGTGAAAATCCAGTCTTTATCGAAGGGTTAAAAAAGGCATCAGAAAAATTCTACAGTACCTTCCCATTTAAATTTCCACATGCGGATATTGTCAAATGCAAGTACTGTAATAACGCAAATATATTAGGTGCTTATTTCCATTATAAAAGAAGCCATGCATCATAAGCTGTTCTTATATTGAATCGGGCTGCTTTGTGTGATTTCTTTAAACACTTTATTAAAATGACTTTGATTAGAAAATTGCAGGATCTCAGAAATTTCTGCTAAAGAGTAGGTAGAATTTTTTATCAAAAACTGAGCCTCTGCAATTTTCTTTTCATTAATATAACGTTTCAAAGATTTCCCGGTTACCTTCTTAAATTGAGAAGAAAGATAGCTGGGATTCATGCCAATCTCATCCGCAATATCATCTAATGCCAAAGGTTTATGTAGATTTTCAGATATGTAGTTTTTACATTTTCTTACCCAGTATGGATTTTGAATATGCTGATAACGTTTCACTAGATTAGTGAAATCCGTTATAGAATCTGCGATGATTTTAAATAACTCAGAAGGTGCCATACATTGATCTACTTTCGTGATATACACATCACTCAAGGTATAGGCGTTGGCAATTGGAACACCGACATCAATGACAGCTCTTGTGAATAAGGTAATAGCCGCAACGATTTTATATTTCATAGACTGTACATGATTTTGAGATAGATAACGGTTATCTTTGATCTGCGCAAGTTCATTCATAAAAATACGTGCCTGGGTACTTTTACCTTCCTGGATATATTTTATGATTTTCTTTTCATAGGAGTAGCTGAATTCATGCATAGAAGTTTCACGAATCACGAACAGTTCACTTTGTAGTAAATTTTCCTGTTTTAAAGGATTTACACCAGCCTGTTTAAAATTGTTTTTTAAAACATTTGGATCTAGGGCTTCACCAGTAATGATTTGATAAATGAATAAAAAATATTCACTGGTCTTATTATAAAGATATGGTAGCTTTATAAAATCTTCAATCGTATAAGAGGATTGCACATGACTCATAAACGGATAGTCTGATGGTCGATCCTGTGTGGTAATCTTTTTATGAAAGATGGGACCTATACAAATATAAGCAACATCTTCTACAGCATAATGAAAAAACAGATATACTTCCTGATGATAAAAATGGATAAAAGTTTTGTATGGATTGATCTGGGAGGTTTTTATGATCTGTGCAAAATAGTTCTGTTCCAGACGCAGAAAATTATCTGGAGATGCTAAAATCTGTAGATCTTTTGACAATAAGAAAACGGGCATGTTGATGTTTGCATAAATTGCACGGAGCAAATCCTTTAATTCCTGTTTCGTTTGTATCATCGATATCACCCTTTCATTATCATTTTACAATGCCATAATAAAAAAAGAAATATATTATAAGAAAAGAGGAATGAATAATGTTTAAAAAAGACTTTTTATGGGGTGGCGCAACAGCTGCGAATCAATTTGAAGGTGGCTATCAAGAAGGGGGCAGAGGTCTTGCGACATCAGACACAAAAACCAATGGCTCACTAACAAGAAAAAGAAAACACAGCTTTTTAGATGAACATAATCAAATTGTTTACCTTCATGGCTCTGATTACATTCCAAAAGGCTACAAAGCAGTTTTAGATGATGCGATGTATTATCCAAGTCATCGTGCGGTAGATTTTTATCACCATTATAAAGAAGATATTCAATTGCTTGCGGAAATGGGGTTTAAATGTTTCCGCATGTCTATCAGTTGGACAAGAATATATCCAAAAGGTATTGAGGAACAGCCAAATGAAGAAGGATTAGCATTTTATGATCAGGTATTTGATGAGTGTTTAAAATATGGAATTGAGCCAGTTGTCACCATCAACCATTTTGATATGCCACTATACCTTTCTGAGCAGTATGATGGATGGCTGAGCCGTTCCACAATTGACTGTTTCTTAAATTATTGTCGTACAATATTTGAGCGATACAAAGGAAAAGTTAAATACTGGATGACCTTTAATGAAATCAATTTATTAAGAGGTTATGATACCTTAGGTGTTCATGAAATGGATCAACAGAAATACTATCAGGCAATTCATCATATCTTTATCGCTAGCGCAAAAGCTGTAAAACTGGGACATGAAATTGATGAAAACAACCAAATTGGTATGATGTTAGCACATATTTTAACATATCCTGAAACATGTAATCCATGTGATGTGGAACAGGAAATCTTAGTATCAAGAAACCTGAAATATTTCTTTGCGGATGTACAATGCCGTGGTTATTATCCATCATATATCTTGAAGAAGTTAGAAAATCAATCAATTCATATAAAGAAAGAAGAAGGCGATGATGAAATTCTGAAACAAGGTTGTGTTGATTACATTGGATTCAGCTACTATAATTCTGGTGTCATTACAACACGTTCTGATGCGAAAGAAACATTAGGCAATGGTATCAAGCTTGCGCAAAATCCTTATCTACAAGAAAGTGAGTGGAAATGGCCAATCGATCCAAAAGGCTTACGAATCTCTTTGAATATCTTGTGGGATCGTTATCAAAAACCATTGTTTATCGTAGAGAATGGCTTAGGCGCAGAAGATCATATAGAAGCTGATGGCAGTATCCATGATGATTATCGTATATCTTATCTAAGAGATCATATCATAGAGATGAAAAAAGCAGTGGAAATCGATGGTGTAGATTTGATGGGTTATACACCATGGGGATGCATTGACTTAGTTTCCGCAGGAACAGGGGAAATGAAAAAACGTTATGGCTTTGTATATGTTGATATGGATGATGAAGGAAACGGTTCCTTAACACGAAGTCGTAAAGATTCCTTTGATTGGTATAAAAAAGTAATCGAAAGTAATGGAGAAATTCTGTAATTATAAATATGGTGCGTAAGAAATTAAATACGCATCATATTTTTTATAGATGATGAAAAGTAAGGAAGGCTTGTTCTATTTCTTTGTGGTGGAAGTGATGTATAATAGTGATAGGAAAAGGGAGGCAGTATGATATGAAAGTTATAAAAATCATCATAGCATGTTTACTTACATTATCACTAAGTTCATGTGCTGAAAAACATAAAGAATACGCATTTTATCCAGATATTAAAGAATTAAAAATGCCAAGTGGCATTTACTACAAGGATCATATCTATTGGGAAATGAAGGATAAAACAAATCATGTGGAAGGAGAAAAAGTAGGCACACTAAAATCTGTCGCAAAAGAGAATTATTTTCCTGAGAAGGAATACAGTGGCACATCAGATTTAAAAAGCTATCTGGGAAGTGATTTATATGAAAATCATCAAACGTTATATCTAAAGACAAAAGATACAATTCATGTGTTTAAATACCTGACAGAAATGGAATTATCTGAAGAAGTAAAAGAGCTTGATCAGGAAGAAAATGAAGGAATGCCTGCGCCACATTTTGTATATCAGAATATGATGTATTTTAATGATTATGGGCCCGTGGAAGTTTTAGATTATTTTAAGGAAGTAGGAGAAATCAAAGAAGTATTCCTTGTCGCAAAACAGAATTTCACAGGCAATGGTGCTGTGGGAGATAAGTTATATGCAACAGATTTCCAGAATCGTTTTATGTTATTGAAAAGTGTGAATAGTAATAATTATTATGTGTACGAGAATGGAGCATATCAAGAATAATAACAGTAATATGATAAGAATGCCGCTATATAAATTTACTATATAGCGGTTTTTATTGCTAATATAGGGTAACTAGATTATAATAGGACCAAGAAAGCGGAGGGATTACATGATTTTAGAAGCGAATGGGTTGAAAAAAAGCTTTGATGGCAACGAAGTGCTTCATGGTGTTTCCTTCTCTATTTCTTCTGGAAAAGCCTTAGGGTTATTAGGAAGAAATGGAGCTGGAAAAACAACTACTATACGAATATTGATGGATGTATTCAAAGCAAATGAAGGAAGCATTACAATAGATGGCAAACCATTTAAAGCAAGTGATTATAAAATAGGATATTTACCAGAAGAACGAGGCTTGTATCCCAAGAAACGTGTTGATGAACAATTATTATATTTAGCAGCTTTGCGTGGCTTATCTAAAAATGAGGCAAAAGCAAATTTAAAGAAATGGCTGAAACGTTTAAATATTGAAGAATACGAAAAACGTAAATTAGATACATTATCAAAAGGCAATCAACAAAAAGTACAACTGGCACAGACGTTAATGTGTGATCCAGATATTGTGATATTAGATGAGCCTTTTAGTGGTCTGGACCCTGTAAATTCACAGGTATTAAAAGAAGTCGTTATGGAACTAATACAAAATGGCAAGTTGGTGATTTTCTCATCTCATCAAATGAATTATGTAGAAGAGTTCTGCGAAAGTATCGTAATTTTACATCATGGTGATGTAGTCTTAAGTGGGGAATTAAAACAAATCAAAAAAGAGTTTGGTAAAAATCGTTTGGTTATTTCAACGCTTAATCAAAAGGCTGAAGAGCTTAAAGTACTATGTGATACAAATTTAAGCAATGCTGTAAAATGCAGTGAAATAAAAAATGATGAAGTTATTGTAGAGCTGCATGAAGGTGTTCATAAACAGGATATGTTGCGTATGTTACTAGATCATGATATGGATATTGAAAAGTTTATGATATATGAGCCTTCCTTAACGGATATCTTTGTCGCAAAGGCAGGTGATGAAGCATGAAACAGTTCTTTGAAGTATTTAAGTTTGAATTTGCAGGATTTTTAAAAGGAAAATGGTTTCGGGTTTCTACGATACTAATTTGTGTACTTGTCACAGTTGTCATGTTTGTGCCAAGATTTATCGATATCAATAACAAATCAGATGGAGTATCCACAACTTCAGAAACAATTGGTATTTATGATCCCAATCATGTATTTGAAGAGGATAATCTATTAAAACAAGCATTTCCAGAAGCTAAATTTGTGAAGCAGACAAGTGATGAAGATATGAAAGCAGCCGTAAAAAAAGGTGAGCTTGATTCAGGTATATCTGTTAAAGATGATAAAACATTCGATTATCAGGTATTAGATACCAGTATGAATGATATGACAATGAATATTTTTACTTCCGTTATGGAAGTGCAATACAAAATAAAAATGCTTTCTTCTATGGGACTAAGTGAGGAGCAAATAGCAAATGTTGTCGCAACACCAATAAAGGGAGATACCGTTATTTTAGGAAAAGATGGTCGTAGTAATTATTTCTATACCTATATCATGATTTTTGCGATGTATTTTGTCATCATATTTTATGGGCAAATGACCGCTACCAATGTTGCCAGTGAAAAAGGTAATCGTTCTATGGAAATCTTAATTACTAGCACAAGTACCAATGCACTTATTTTTGGGAAAGTGTTGGCGGGAGCTGTCGCAAGTATTTTGCAGGTAGGTGTCATGCTTGGTGTCAGTATAATGGCTTACCAATATAATGCGGATATTTGGAATCATACACTTGATTTCTTATTCAATATACCAGTGAATGTTTTGTTGTCCTTTGCTTTATTTGGTACACTGGGTTACTTATTCTATACCTTTATTTATGGAGCAATGGGTTCTATGGTTTCAAAAGTAGAGGAAGTATCTTCCGCAGTTTCTCCGATTACAATTATATTTGTTATTGCATTTTTTATAACATTCTTTTCGGTAATGGTAAATCCAGGAACTATTTTATCCACAATAGCATCCTATGTTCCGTTTACATCCTGCATGGCAATGTTTGCCCGTGTAGCAATGGGTAGTGTAGAATTATGGCAGATTATTTTATCGGCAGTTATACTAGCAGTATCTACGGCAGGTGTAGGATTGTTAGGAGCTAAATTATATCGTAATGGAACTTTGTCTTATGGTAACAATTTTAAGATATCTCAAATATTTAAAAATCTAAAACACAAAGACTAGGAATATTATATAGAAGCACAATATTATTATAAAACTGTGATGAATTTCACAGTTTTTCTTTTCAAGATTTTTTTATATAAGATACAAGTGTAATAAATAAGACAACGATAGCGCCACAGAACAATATCGTGCATAAACATTTATTTAAAGGTAAATACTTACCTAAAAGAAATACAATGATGCCAATTACAAGAGATACATCCTGATAGGTGATTATGAATTCAGTGGTTATTTTGCTTGTTTGATTCTGTTTATATTCTGTAAAGAACATTATTGCGACAATCATCATTGCACCTAATAATATCGAAAGAAGTAATATTTGAGAGAAATTGCCAAAAGATTTGTGTAACATGATCAGTTGTAAAACAGCTAACAACAGGAATGCTAGTGCACATGTTATTTTGTTTTTTTGTACGTCATAAGATTTCCTTTCTTTTTAAGCTTCTAGTCTTAATAGTAACAGAATTGATTTTAGAATCAAGAAATATTTATAAAAAAAGTTAAATTCATGAAATAATAGATTAGAAAATGTTATAATAGTGCTATATAAAAACATAGGAGGAGCGTAAAATGGCGTATAATTTTTATATTAAGAGAATTGATTCAAGAAAGGGAAAAGCAATCACTTTAGAGGAAATAGAACATATTTTAACAAAAATGTCTCATGAGTACACTATTGATCAAACAGGAATTATCACGACTAAAACACCTGATGGATTTGAGATGAGTATCAATATAGGACCATATCTAATTTATGAAGGAGTGAATTCAAATCGAAAGATTTGTATTTATTTTAATCAAAAAGAACCTTGGTTCAATGTAGAAAGCGAAATGGATTTATTGCCAATCATTGATCTAGCCGAAAAACTAAATGCTGTTGTGGAAGGTGATGAAGGTGAAGTATATACGAAAGAAATGATTTTGAAAGGTAGGTAATCCCTATAAAAAAATTAAAATAATTATCGTCTGTCTACTTACCATTATGATCTCAGCATGTAGTTCCAATCCTAAAGAATATGCATTTGATTTAGCATTTGAGGAATTAAAATTCCCAAGTGGTATTTATTATAAAGACCATATTTATTGGGAAATGGCACGAAAGGTGGATAAGGAAGAAGGAGAAAAAATTAGTACTTTAAAATCAGTGGCAAAAGAAAACTTCTTTCCTAGTAGCGAGCTTATGGGTACCTATGATTTAGAAAATTGTATTGATCAAGGGATTTATCAAAAAGATGATACTTTGTATTTGAAAACAATAGAGGGTGTTCGTGTTTATCAATATATCACAAAAATGATATTAAATGATGAAGTAAAAGAATTTAAAGTAGAAGAAGGTGTTGACGGTGGTATGGCTGCACCACATTTTGTATATCAGGATATGCGGTACTTTACATATTATGGGCAACCAGTAGATAATTTTGATTCTTTCAAAGAAGTTGGATAAACTAAGGAAAAATATGCTGTCGCAAATAAAAACTTAAAACCAGTGAAATTGGTAGACGTGCCTTATATCAATTAACTTCTATAAATTCTTATAGAACAAGTCATATATGCTATTTATCAGAAAAATGATTTGTTTAGATTATCAAGTAAATAAGGAGATTTTGAAATGCAAGATTATAAAAGTTCAGGTAAATGCTTGTTAGATGAGGATATGAATGAAATCAATTTTAAAGAAAAATTAGAAGAAATACTAAATGAAATAAAAGCTGGAAAAAGGAAAACCATATCATTAGCTGAAGCAAGAAAAATCTATGGAAACAGAAAATGGTACTAGTATGCATGGTGTATTCTTTTAGATAAATGCAAATAGAAAAATAAAAATCCCGCTATACTAAGTGATTGCATAACGGGATTTTTTTTCTATATAAAGTTTAATCGCTTATCTTCCACAAATCGTTTTCTACTTGGGTTTCCTTCACAACGATAGATTTTCTTATTTTTAATATCATAAATACAAGACCAAACAGTATCAGCATTTGTTCTTCGATCATACTGGCACATGAAACCATATTTCCCGGACAATATATCTTTGATCAGCTCAAAAGAGTAAGTATCTGTTTTCGATAAAGCATGTTGTGCTGTTTCATATCGTTCATGACTTCGCCAATCATCTATATTTTTTGGTTGATATTTTTGCATTTCATCTGATGTAAAATAATTGGCAGTTGCGACAAATGGATTTCTTTGTTTTTTAGGATATATTTCTATTACTTTTTCAGGATTGCATTCTATAATTACCATTTCACCAGTGGCATCCATCATAGTAATCGTCTGTGCAGAACCTATGGGAACTTTTTTGATAAATGTGATTGCTTCTTTTACACTCTTACAATGTTCTAAGATATAACGAACAAGCATACCTGCATGAAGTCCTGGTTTTCTTACACTTGGTGTCGGGCATATAAAAGTTAGACCTACAGCTAATCCATAAGCATTCATGCCATCTTCCATTTGGGTAAATGCAGTCGTATTCCCAATGAAAGGAATAAATCCATCGTAACAATAATAACAACTATCATATTGCTTTTCTAAGCTTACCAGAAAATCACTGTTCCTGCCAAATAACATATGTTCATCATCCTTGCACGCCATACAGGTACAATGATTATCCATTGTGAAACAATACATACCTAACAAGAAAGTATAAAAAATATCTTTTGAAATATGCGCACCATCACAGATTCCATTGATTTCTTCCAATATTTCTGGATAGTATTTTTGATAAATTGGAATACAATCATTCACAAAAGCCTTTCTCTTTTCATCATAGGCAAAGCTTATATTCTTTTCTAAATCTATTTTATTTTTGTATAACAAAGCTCCCCATCGATGCCCTGCATCATAATGGTTCTTCATAAATCTTGAATGATACATCTCTTATTTCCTCCTGTTTTATGAAGTGAGCTCAACTTCAATTAAAGAATAACAGAATAAAAATTTATATACAAGGCTTTCTACTAATGTAACAAAACTGAGGAAATATAATATGAAATGAAAGAAATTATTGGTCTAATTTATTATTTCAAATGAAAAAGGAAATAGGGAAATTATTTCCCGGAAAATAATCAGATCAAAAAGAGTTGTTTGTGCCTTAAAAGAATGTTATCATGAATATAGCTATATATTGATAATATAACTAAATATCATAAGAAACAGGAGGATAAGAAAAATGAAAAATTCTAAGATAGGATGGTACTTATTATGTCTATCTGTAGGCGGTATATTAGGAATTGCAACGTGGAATTTGATTGGTTAAATCTATAATACATAAGAAAACCAGGAACCTATATAGGAATTCCTGGTTTTGTTTATCTAATTAAAACTGCCATCCATTAAATTTAAAGGCTGTATCTGATACATTTTCTGGATCATATTCCTCTAGAATCTTAGCGTAGCGTTCTTTATAATCGTTATCAATTTTAGCCTGTGGGATAACCTTACTAGCTTCATTTAAGAAGTGGAAGGAATCTCTTCCCATTGCCTGTCCACGCTGTGTATGTTTATCAAGTGCATAATCAGGAATTTCAGGCAATTTACCCATAGCGAAGCTTTTGATACAGATATTTTTCAATAGGTCACTAGAACGATCTTTCTCAGATGAACACATATAACGAATTGCATGAATGAAATAAATCGTACGATCATTGTCCGCATAATCAAAATTCAATCTCATTTGTGATAACGCATTGACTACAACAGCAGCCATTGGATTACCCATTCCAATATCTTCTACAGAAATGGTAAGTAAACGTCGCCACAATTTTTCTTCCAGCTGAGGAGATGAGATATATAACTCATAAGCGAACATACAAGCTTGTTCCTCTAAGCCTCTACGAATAGATTTTTGTAATGCAGAAATTACTTCATCACAAGCATAACCATTACGTGTTGTGATTTTTGACCATGGGTCATACATTTGTTTTGCCATTATTCAAAGCCCTCCAATTCTTCTTCAACTTCTTCTGCTTCTTTTGCTAATTCCATCTTTTCATATACTTTAAAGAATGGATAGTAAATTGCCACACTTAATGCAATTAATACAAACATAAAGATTACATTTTTAAAATCTGAACCAGACATCCAAGCCTGTACAAAGAATGGAATAAAGCTTGGATCTGCGACATAACCTCTTGCGATGACACCTAATTCTTGTGCGTAATAGCCCAAAACAACACAAATACTAGGAATCAAAATATATGGAATACCTAAGATGGGATTAAATACCATAGGTACACCGAATGTAATTGGCTCATTGATGGAACAAACACCTGGCACAACAGAGATACGTGCAAGTGATCTAAATTTAGCACTCTTGCTTTTCCACATCAGGATAATCAATCCAAGGGTACCACCAGCACCACCTAACATTGCATAACGGAATAACTGTAGATTCATAGAAGTAACAGCGCTAGCACCTGCAGCAATTGCTTCTGCATTGGCAGCTGTACCATTTAATCCAATCATAAATACAATAGGGAATACAACAGTTGTTCCATTGATACCTAAGAACCATAAGATATTTGAGAACATGATAATCAATGCATATACCCATACATTGTTACCAACATTGATGGCTGGTGTTAAAATACTCATAATCATTTCTGGCAGCGTTTTGCCCGTAGCGCTGATCAACATCAGATTAATACCATAGATAATGATGATATTTACCAGTAATGGAAGTAAGGAATTTACGAAGTTTCCAACCATGCTTGGTACACTGTCAGGGAACTTGATTTTTATTCCTTTGGTTTCTATAAAACGTGTAATTTCGACTGTCACAAAACTTAAAATTAATGCGACAAATAAACCGTTACTATCTAAGTAATTGGTTGTGATACCATTCACACCTTCTACAGTGGTTGGCACAACTTCTGAACATACTAGTAGGAAGATAGACATGTTCATGATACCGCAGATTGCGGCATTCATCTTGTAGCTTTTTGCTAGAGAATATGCAACAGCAAATGCAGTCATTAGACCTAACAGACCAAATGTCATGTTGTAAGGTGCTAATATCTGAGAGTTGTAAGTCGTTGCCCATTCTTTCCAGTTAATCAAAAAACGAATTAATACGTTGGTTGTGTTTAAATCCACAGTATCCATATTGATTGGTGGATTTGCGATAATCATGAAGATAGATCCAATAACAAGTAATGGAAGTGTCATCATCATACCGTTTGCTAAAGCCTGTAAGTGTCGTTGATTACCAAGCTTTGCGCCAATTGGAGATAAATATTTCTCCAGGAAACCAGTGATTGCTTTCATAAGAAAACCCCTTTCTCTCACAACATAAATTTTAACAAAATTTTTTAATGTTGCCTATGCTAAAACGTTTATTTTAGGGATTTTGGAAATATTTACTGTTTTTATGGACAAATTGGCGAAAATTTCAAATTTATATATAGTAAACAAAAAGGTAGTTGCCTTTTATGCAGGATTCTACCTTCTCCTTACATTATTTTCTCAACCAATCTACCATATCAATAATTTGTACACCTTCATATTGATATGGTTCATGTCGTGTTCTTGCTATCAGTACTTTTGGATAAGCATCACGGATATCTAAAAGAGCAGAAACCTCACGTGTAAAGGTTTTTTCATCAGAAATATTATCACTTACCTGAATGTAAATCTGTTCATCTTTTTTCTTTACAACAAAATCAATTTCTTTTTTGTACAATTTTCCAACATAATAATTTTTTCAAAAAGTGGGATTAACTTGTCTTTATGATAACATATATCCATATCAAAATCAGTATCTATTCCCATTTTTTAAATATTTTTCAGAAAGTGGGAATAGCAAATAAACATCTTTTTTCATTATCTTTTCGTTACTGCTACTTTATTAGAAAATTATATGTTTCTAAAATTTTTATAACATCCTCCATGTTTATCGTGATATGATGTTTTTCGATAAACAAACCGAATTTACCATTTATGGTTTTATGATATCCTTTTTCAGATGATGCTTATAATACAACAAATAATCATACAATTCATGATAAGGGCGTTCTTTGATACATAACATATGTATATGATGGATACAAACACCTTCCATATAAAAGTCTTTTTCTATATCATATATTGAAAGGAAGTCCTCTTTGATACCTTTGTGAAAGAATGGAATAATGGCAATATCATCCTGAAATAATTTAATGATATGTATTTGATCGCAAAACTGTGTCAGATTCATATCAAAACAATTGCGCTTTTTCATCTCATCATATAGGCATTGTGTCAGTTGATCATAGGTGATGGAAGATATCTTTTTTATTTCATATTTTTTGGAGAACAAGCTTTTACGATTTTTATTCTGAAAGTCGCTAATAGAAGATTTAATCTTTTCAATATCTTTAGAATGCAGCATGCCGGATATCTGGATATAGGGCTTTTCTGTTTTCAAGTAATTAAACGATATATAAAAATCCTCATCATTTGACATCTTTTCCATATCTAATTCAGTCAATATTTGATTAATCTCAATATTGGGCAATGCTTTTTCAATCGTATATTTACCATAATAGGCTTGTTCGATACTACAATTCACAACCAAACCAACATGTAGTTTATTCGCAATGTTCAACTCTTTGAAATAAGGAATCAGTAACATGGCAAGTCTTGTATATTCTGTTTCAAATAAATGTAAATCATGAAGTTCTTTATGGTCAAAGAAAATCTTTACAACACTTAAAAAGACAGGAAGATAATCAAATTTTACCTGATTACTATTATAATTTAAAACACGCATATCATACTCTTTTCGACGTAAAGCGGTTTCTAACAGGATACAAAATGGTTTATACAAGGTTTTATCAATTGGCTGATGATAGGTGTTTTGTAACTCTTTTAGAAAAATATCAGCAATATGTTTTGTTTGATTTGTAATGGTATAGTTTTGGATAAATGCATTATTCCATTGTTTTGCGCCACTTTCCATAACCTTATCCAAAAATGCAAGCTCATCTTGATGAAAATGAATATGAAAAGTATCCTCCATAAGTTTTTTGATATCGTTATCTATCATCATAGTTTCATTAGTTTGCTGAATAGAATGATGTAGACGGATACGTTTAATCATGATACCTAAATATATACAAAAATGATGAATGGCATTGTTAGTAAATTGTTGACCAAGTTTTTGTTCATATAAATGAAGGATATTCAAAAATATTTCTTCATGATCTTCTAAAAAATAAGGCTCTATTGTTTGTACCATCGCAGTTGGGGCTACTTGATAAAAATAATATAAAACGAATAAACGAATATTTTCTTCTTTTCCTGTAATCATTAAATGTGATTTCTTTTCCAATGTCAGATGAAATGTCTGTAGCATACTTTCCCATCGCAGGATGTCAGTTTTTAATTGTGCACGATTACTATATAATTCCTCCGCAAGAGAATCCATAGTAAAAGGCTGGGAAGAAAAAAGTAAAGCAATCATTCCACGATAAAAGCGTTCCAGTTCAGGTCGTATTTCTAAAATTTTTGTATCGAGAAAAAAATGAAGATAAGCTTCTTCACTCTTGTATAAAGATAAATGAACGCCACTGCCTTGTTTCGTCTGGATACTTGTTTCAAAATTATTATCTTTTAAGAATGTATTGATATCCTTAATATCATTGCGCAGTGTTTTTTCAGAACAGTTTAACAGAACTGCAAGGGAGTCAATCGTTTGAAAGCTTCCTTCCTTCAACATGATCTGCAACAAGGTATTTTGACGTAGATTCATATGATATCACCCCAAAAAATATGTACGTCTATCTAGTAGGATTTTACCATAATTCCGGTAATTATACTACTTAACAAAAGAACAAAAAACACTAAAATATATCAGTGGATGAGGAAATCATCAATAAAAGTCATATCGATTATAGGAGGTAGTTATGAATACAGAGGTTTCAAAGAAAAGTAAATTTATATATTTACCATTACTTGTATTAATGTTTACACAAATTGGTACATCAGGGGATAATGCTGTTTTGAGTGTTGCGACTAATGCATTAATGTCCGCTTTACATGCGAATATGAATGATATACAGTTGGCGAATATGGTATATTCCTTATGCGCAGGTGCATTTATGATCGCAGGAGGTATGCTGGGTATCATCATTGGATGGAAAAAGAATTTCCGTATCGGTGTGGTACTAGCAATTCTTGGCGAATTTATGCTGGCCTTGTCTTCAAATGTATTTATGTTTATTTGGGGAGGAAGATTTTTAGTTGGATTGGGCGCAAGTTTTATGATTCCATCTGTCTTAGGTTTAATTCCCGGAATTTATGAAGGAAATGATCGTGTATTTGCATTTGGCGCAATTGGTGCAGCAACTGGTATCGCCGCATGTGTTGGTCCTATTGTGGCAGGTGTTTTGTTAGATAAATTTGGATTTCGTATCGCTTTTGGCGCATTGGCTGTTTATTTCATTTTAATTCTGGCAGGATCTTTCTACATTCCAGATGTAAAAAAATCAGAAAAGAAATTAAAACTGGATCTTGTTGGTATCGTAGGTACTGCTATTGGATTGTTTATCTTCTTAATTGGTATTTCCAAAGTATCTGTATGGGGACTTATCACACCAATTCATGCACCATTTACCATCTTTGGTATCTCACCAGCAATTCCATGTATCATATTCGGATTGGTTATTCTTGGCATTATGGTTGTGATTGAAAAAAGAGTAGAAGAAGCCAATGGCTGCGCATTATTACCACAATCATTTATCAAATCTGCACAAGTACGTGCAGGACTTGTCGCAAGTGCTATGGTGTTCTTATATCTTGGCGCAACAGTTATGCTGATTAATCCATATTTACAACTTGTTGGTGGATTTAATGCAGTAATGACTGGTGTTGCGATGATTAGTGTTGGTTTACCAATGTTTCTGTTCTCTATGGGAATTCCAAAGTTTTTCCCTAATGCACATCCAAAGAAAATCTTACAGATTGGATATATCTTATTAGCTGTATCTGTTATTCCAATGGCATTCTCTTTACAGGAAACCGGAGTATCTTATCTAATGTATGTAGGACTTGCAATTGCAGGTGCTGGTCAGGGTATGGTAAGTGCGCAGGCAAGCAATGTTGTTGCTGTCGCAGTTAATGAAAGAGATGCACAGCAATCAGGTGGAATTCAGGCTACCGCAAGAAATGTAGGGCAGGCAATAGGTGTTGCTTTACTTGGTATGGTAATGATATTTACCATTACATCTGATATTAGTGGACAGGTAAGTCATGATGATAAAATCAGTAATCAAGTCGCAGTTGCGGAAGAAAATAAGACCTATTCATTCTTGAGTGATCAAAACTTTGAAAAAACGATTTCTGATATTCAAATGAGTGAAGTAGAAAAACAGGAAAGTATGCATATCAATGCAGAAGCCAGAATCCATTCTACAAGTAAAGCATTATATGTATTAGGATTTATCGCAGTGTTATGTTTATTCACAACACCTGGTATAAAAAAAGTTAAATAAAGTGTAAAACACTTAGGAGGCAAGGATATGGAAAAACAAGTATTATTCTACAATGGTGACATTTTAACAATGGCAGATGAAGTGTGTGATGCAGTATTGATTGAAAATGGAACCATCAAAGCATTAGGCAGTTTGGATGCATTGAAAAAGGAAGCAAATGCTACATGTGAATATTATGATTTAAAAGGGCAGTGTTTAATGCCATCCTTTATTGATGCACATTCCCACTTGCTACAATTCGCAAATACATTAAAATTTGTGCCATTAAGCGGTGTAAAAAGTATAAAAGAAATCCAAGAACGCTTTGCATTATATATCAAAGAAAACAATAAAAACGATCATGAATGGTTAATGGGATTTGGATATGATCACAATGCTTTAGCTGAGCATCGTCATCCAACACGTCTGGAGCTTGATGAAATTTCAACCACAAACCCAATCATTATTGCACATGCATCTTTCCATCTTGGTGTATTAAACAGTGCTGCATTAAAAGAATACAACTTAACTGATGAAGTAAAAGATCCTGAAGGTGGCAGCTATGGACGTGATGAAGAAGGTCATTTGAATGGATATATGGAAGAAATTGCATTTATGCGAGGACCTGCAGAACGTGTTATGGGACTAGATCATATTGATGATTACGCATACAAAGCACAACAGATTTACGCAAGCTATGGTATCACAACCGCACAAGAAGGCTTTGCACATGGCGATGAAGTTGCTATTTATGAAAACCTTGGAAAACAGGATAAAATGTTATTGGATGTTGTGGCCTATGTAGATATCGTTAATGATAAAGAGGTCGTACGTTCAAGAACAGATTTGACAGACTATAAAAATCATTTTAGAATTGGCGGATATAAATTATTCTTAGATGGTTCTCCTCAAGGGAAAACCGCATGGATGAGCAAGCCTTACGAAAACAGTGGCGATTATTGTGGATACCCTACATATGAAGATAAAGATGTAGATACATATATCCAAACCGCATTGGATGATCATAAACAGTTATTGGTTCATTGTAATGGAGATGCGGCTTCTCAACAGATGTTAGATGCCTTCCATCACAGCAGACAAAAACAAACAGATACACGACCTGTTATGGTACACTGTCAGACCCTTCGCCCTGATCAATTACCTCAGTTAACACAAATTGGTGTATTACCATCCTTCTTTGTGGCTCATGTTTATTATTGGGGCGATACACATCTGGTAAACTTCGGACAAGAACGTGCAGAAAACATCTCTTGTACAAAGAGTGCCTTAGACGAAGGCTTATCCATGACGTTCCATCAAGATACACCGGTTATTATGCCAAATATGCTAGAAAGTGTATGGGTAGCAGTAAATCGTATCACAAAGAATGGTGTCACACTTGGTACACATCAGTGCATATCTGTGAAGGAAGCTTTAAAAGCAGTAACCATCAATGCTGCATATCAGTATTTTGAGGAAGATAGAAAGGGTAGTATTGAAGTTGGTAAACTGGCAGATCTTGTGATTCTGGATAAGAATCCTTTGAAAGTAGATAAGATGGATATTAAAGATATTCAAGTATTGAAAACATTCAAAGAAGGTACTGTTATATTTGAAAAATAAGCAAACACGAAACAAGGAAGCAAAAGTTCCTTGTTTTTTTATTATGATGGACTTGGTAGGAAACAACAAGATATTAATTTGATTACAAAAAAGTGAGCAAAATGATAGGTGATATTCATCAAAAACAAAATTTAATTTTAATAGATACCCAGTGATTGTTATAGGGTATTTTTTATAAGATACTCATTATATTCCACTTATGATATAAAGACCCACTATCATTGACTAACATGGATTACACGTTAAAGTGTAATTATAAAAGATATGTCATTTGGATGAGAAAGAAGATGATGATAATGGTTATTTGTAAAGCTTTAGTTTAGTACTGTGAAACATTTATATAAGTAATTGGTATTAAGGTTTCATCAGTAATAAACAAACGCAAATTTATATAATCATTAGGACTTACAATTTTAGTAGTGATTTCAGTTTTTTCAGTATGGTAAAACAGGTGAATTTAAAATTAAGAAAGGAAGTTAAGCTATTATGAATACTAGTCAAAAAAGATTTATGATAATGATTACTATGATATTATTCATGACAAGTGCTTGTTCAAAATCAGTATCATGGAAAGATAACTATATCCAAACACACACAAAATCACCAAGTAAAATTGTAGAAAATTCAGATAAAATTTATGAAAAAAATGAATCAGGATATTATGATTTTACAAATTTAAGCATAGATGAAGATAAATTAAATGATATTTCTATAGATGATTTAAATAATCATACAGTTTTTGATACTTTGACGAAATGGCCAGATAGCTTACCTGAGGGTTTTCATCCAACAAAACTTTTAAATGATGGAAAAGTGGCAAAGCTCGGTTTAACAAAGTTGCACGATAATGATATTGATGGTAGTGGAGTGGGTATCGCAGTTATTGGTGATACGTTACTAACGGATCATGAAGAAATTAAGGATAACTTATCGTTTTATGTTTCTATGAGCAAATATCCCTGATGAGGCTTCTTTAACAGGTGTCATGATGGCTTCCATTGCAGCAGGGAAAAATGTTGGCGTAGCACCTAAATCAAAATTGTATTATATAAATGATAGTATTTATAACTTTGAAACGAAAGAAAATGACTGCCATAATGTTGCACAGGATATCATTAAGCTAATTGAAATGAACAAAGATTTAAAAAATAAAATCAGAGTAATCTCATTATCTGAAGGATATTTTGAAAAAGATTATCCTGCGAAAGCAAAGACTAAAAATGCAGATGAATTAACGGATGCAATCAAGAAAGCAAAAGAAGAAGGTATTGAAGTATTGTGCCAAAATCCTATGAATCCAGTCATGGAATTTACTGGTTTATATAAAACGCCTTATTCAGATGTAAATGATATCCATAGTTATTATCTAAATGAATATGATGATTCAAAGATTTACGTTCCTACGAATGATATAACAGTGGCCTCATTGTATGGGAATAAGGATTATATGTATTATATCCAAGGTGGGCAAGATACAGTTGTTCCTTATGTATCAGGGTTATATGCATTAGCGTGTCAGGTAAATCCTTCTATCGATTTCAATGATTTTTTAGACTCCGCAAAGAAAACAGCATATAAATTGAATGTAAAAGACGATAACAATAAGTCATACAAAATTATGATCATTCAGCCTGAAAAGCTAATAGATGATATCAAAGCAAAATAACTAAGCAAATTAGTAAGTCAATTCTTTAACATGTATAACGTTTGATTAACAAAACAAATATACTTATTATGATTTCTTAAACAAACATTATGAAAAGGCAACTATGTGTTCGATAGTTGCCTTTGTTTTAATCTGAACTTTTCAATGAACAATATTCTAAGTACCGTAAAAATAATAATTCTATGGCATTGAAATACTGAGCACTACAGGTAAAACGTCGATCGTAGTAACCTGTATCAAAATAACTGGTTCTGATACCAATAAATTCATCACAATATTTCGATAACAAGTTGCCATTATTCATTGCTATACCAATAGATTTCGTATGCATTTTACGAATAACTTTCGCAAGGGTTACCGCTGTTTCATTATCTCCGGACAAGGAAATAATAAAGAAAAGATCATCTCGAGTGCTACGATTTAAAATGGTATCCAACTCATTATCGCCTTCAATTAAATGCATAATTTTCTTACAATACGCAAATTCTCTTTTTAATTCCTGCGCCACATGGTGTTGAAATTCACCAGTTGTATATATAAAGATACGATTGGCTTCATCAATATATTGTAGGATTTGATCAAAATCTGCGGTTTCCATATAATCAATTGTTTCTTTCATTTCATTCGCACATGTAGGCAAGACTTTATGATCAAACGTTGAAACTTTGTTTAGACTCCATTTTAGATATACCTTTAATTCGCTATATCCATCTAGTCCCAGCTTTTTCGCAAAACGAATAATACTGGTATGTGATACGTTACAAGCATGCGCCAGTTCCTGAATGGACATCTTATGACATTCCCTTTTATGATGATAGATATATTGCCAAATATATAAATCATTCTCATTTAGCTGTTCATAATGTTCCTCAATCAATTCTTCCAGTGTCATGATGATTCATCCTTTCCATATAATCCATATATTTCACAATAATGAAATCCACTAGAATAAAATAGCTTACCAAACCTTCGTATCGAGGACCCATCGGATTGATTAAATTTGGTATCTCCACATATAACGATTCACTAGCCAAATGTGCAAGACTATTATCTTTGTTAGCTGTGATAGAAATGATGGGAACACTCTTAGTTTTCAATTTCTTTGCGAACTCCAGCATAGATGCATTTTCACCAGAATAAGATATCATAATTATTACATCATTATGGTCAATGACTTCTGAATAGATATAAGATTCATTCGCACTTGTGATATTGAAAAATAATTTATCTACATATAAAAAAGTACGTTTGATTTCCATTGCGACATTGTTTTGAATACTCCCTGTACCATATACATAAGCATTTTTTGCGTTGGCAATTAATTCAAGAACATTGGTAAAATCTTTCTCTTTTATTTCATCCATGTAATCTTTATATATGTTATAGACATATTCTAAACCAATATGATTTTCATTTGTATTCGCATTATCGATGCG
This sequence comes from Absiella sp. AM09-50, assembly GCF_003433845.1. Classification (NCBI taxonomy): domain Bacteria; kingdom Bacillati; phylum Bacillota; class Erysipelotrichia; order Erysipelotrichales; family Erysipelotrichaceae; genus Amedibacterium; species Absiella sp. AM09-50. The sequence continues at coordinate 105,265 of NZ_QVFI01000003.1, read as the reverse complement.
TAAATGCACCTTTAATTCTGAATAACCATTTAATCCAATACGTTTCGCAAAACGTAGTATTGTAGAACGAGAAACATGACAGCGAAGTGCTAAATCATCAATGGATAAATGTTCACATAGTTCTCTGTTTTCTTTTATAAATTTCCAAATCTCATGATCATTTTCATTTAAATGCGTATAATTTGCATTGATCATATCTTCTAAACGCATAGCATTCATCCCTTTCTCATGTATAATTATATCATATAAAATAGTGATGGATAAATAGAATTATTTATTTATATAAATTATGAAAAAAGAGATTTCTAAAGTAAAAATATTATTAGAAATCTCTATAAGCATAAATGCGTATTTATCTATTTTTTTGTAAGCTATTCTTTTACACCTATATATATGACTAAAACAAGTTCAATGAAGATGAGTATCATTAACCCTATTTGGATATCACCAGCTAATATATAGTTTAAATTTTTAAAAAACCTAAAATATGGCAATATCGCAGATATAATGCACGTTATCAAAGTACTGTAAAGTACTATTTTTTTAAATTTCATGGCTTACATCACTCCTAGGTATATTGTTTCATTTAAGATAATTATATTAAAGAAGATTATAATGTGTATCTCCTTTATATATATAATATACCACAGTCATAATGATATCTTTGTTTCTTTGAACGAAATCATATTATTTTTGAACGAATAATTGTATATTATTATAAATGGATATTAAAGCCTAAAAATAGACGCTTTTTTAATTTTATATACAAAACATAATCTTAGTGTTATCCTTTTCATATAAGGAGTGATTTTATCATGAGAAATATCGCGATCATAGATAGTAATAAAGATTTTCGTGAGCTTATAAGAAAAACGATTGATTCATTTCCTAGCTTGAGCAATGTAGATTATCGTATATACGCTTATAATTGCGCAGATGAATTTCTTAAATACTTGAATCAGATTCATATGGATATTATATTATTAGATATTGAAATGTCAGGTACAAATGGGTTAGAAACAGCGGAAATTTTACGTGATAAAAAAAATCAAGCAATCATCATTTTTATCACATCTAATATCGATGACATGAACGATGCTTTTGGTTTGAATGTGTATGGATTTATTGATAAACATGAATTTATGACATCTTTTCCAAGTGTGTTTTTAAACTGTAATGAATACTTAGAACGAAATATATATTTACTATTTAAGACGAATACAGGTAATTTAAAGGTTAGAAAAAATGATATTATATACGCATCTTTTGAAAAAAGAAAAGTTGCACTTTATACAAAAAAGGAAAAAATATATGTAAATCTTGTATCATTAACAAAGTTCTTCGATTTGGTTAAAAGTTGTGGGAATTTTATATATATTAATCGAAGTACCGTTATTAATCTTCATTATTTAACGAGTATATCAAATTATGAAGCAAACCTTTCTGGAATATTATATCCTATATTAATTAGTAAAGAAAAATATAAAGAAGTTACTATTCGATTTATGAATACTTTGCCTTATAATAATTATTAACGAAGTCTATTTTCATACGATGAAAGTAGAAAACTCATTAAGGCTGTTCAAATTGTTTTTCTACCAGAGAATCGATCAAATTTAGTTTTAGAAATATCGGATGCAACAGCTTCATAAAAATACCTAAGGTAGGACCGAATATCAACATACCCAATACTGTCCCAATCCCTAAAGATAAAGGGATAGGAAATACTATGGTTAACAGGATAACACCAGCTATACTTATGATATCCGCAAGCTGACGCACTTTGTGAAATTCAATTGGAAAGATACGTGATAGCACCATGCAAAAACCTTCTAATGCCATGGTCACTTTATTGATCAGCATTACCATGGATACCCCAAGTGCACATATCATATTCGCTAAAAGATATAAAAGAATCCCTTGCCATATAGATGTAACTTCAAAGGTAAATACTGTACTAGCCGCAAAATTAACAATAACGCCAAGTACCATGCAGAAGGGAACTTGCAGCAGGTGTTGAAAGGTGAAGTTTTTCCTTAACAGTATCAGCTGTCCAATCACACACATACAATTAAAGATGATACCAGCTGTACCTACTTCGATACCAATGATATCGGAAAAAGATTTTGCGAATGCATCCCATGCCCCCATGCCAACGTTTGCTTTGATTGTTAAGGCACATCCGAATCCGACAATCATAAAGCCAAACATGATAACAATATATTTTTTCATTTTTTATCCTCTTTCTAATAAAAGAAAGGCTGTCAACTGACAACCTTTTCATGTGATGGTAATCAGGCATATCACATGGTGATTACACGATTTTCATCATCTTACTTATATGTTAGTAATTCACTTGTCCCCTTATGCATTTCTTTGTTGGTATGATAGCTTACCAGTTGATGATTTTTAGGATCTACAACAATCAACATCGTTGTGTCTTTGTAACCTTTTTCTTTTACCAGTGTTGCATCATAAGTAACAAGCAGATCTCCTTTGTGCACATAATCCCCTTTTTTCACATGAGCACAAAAGCCTTCCCCCATAAGTTCTACGGTATCAAGACCAATGTGAAGCAATAACTCCATACCATCTTCATTGATGATACCTAACGCATGTAGACTATGCTCCATGACCATGGATATTTCACCATCGCAAGGCGAATAGATTTCACCGGATGAAGGGATAATGGCAATCCCATCTCCCATCATCTTTGTGGCGAATACATCATCAGGTACATCTTCAATTGGAATACTTTGACCATTTGCGAAAGCGTACAGTGTTTTTACTTTCTTTTTAAAGAGTCCCATATTATTTTAATTCAGGCCAGAAGTCTTTGTTTGCTTCAATTAAATCATCTAGGATCAGTTTCGCAACTCTTGCGCTAGGTACGATCTTAGATAATGTAAGTGCCTGCCATAATTTCTGGTAGCTTCCTGTAATCCAAGCATCTACAACTAATTTTTCGACAGAAACCTGCTGTTCCATCAAACCTTTCTGGAATTGAGGGATAGCACCCTGTACGATTCTTTCGTATCCGTTTTTACCAACGATACATGGAATTTCAACCATTGCGGTACGATCAAAGTTTTCAATAGCACCTTCATTAGGTACGATCAATAACATCTTTTCTTTTGTATTCTTAGCGATTGCACAAGCTAAGTCAACGATATATTCAGCGTGAGCATCTGGCTCAAAACCACAACCAACAGCTGTACCTTTTGCGATAATTTCACGACAAGCATCGAAGATGTGTTTTTCACGGTGTTCCATTACTTCGTTAGCACGTGTGTGGTTTGGATCTGTGTGTTCTACTACATAATCTGGGTATAAGTAGTATTTTAAGTAAGTATTAGGGATAGTATCTGGATCAAGTGCATATACATCTTTTGCTTTTGCAAATGTTTCAATCCAGCTTGGTTCTACGTGCTGATTTGTTTTAGATAAAGCATCTGCGAAACCGTTTTCTGCCATGTGTTTTTTGATTGCTGGCATTAAATCGTTTCCATATTTATCTTCGATTTTGTACCACCATCCAAAGTGGTTCAAGCCATAGTAACCAACTGACATTTCTTTACGAGATGATAATCCAACCATAGTAGCCATTTTTTCTTCCAAATCGATAGGCATATCACAGATATTTAAAATCTTAGAATTAGGACGTAATCTACGTGTTGCTTCTGCTACGATTGCTGCTGGATTTGAGTAGTTTAACATCCAAGCATCTGGTGAATATTTTTCCATGTAGTCAAGGATTTCGATAACCCCACCAATAGAACGCATACCATAGGCGATTCCACCAGGACCACAAGTTTCCTGACCAACAACGCCATATTTCATTGGAATTTTTTCATCTTTTTCACGCATTGCATATAATCCAACACGGATGTGGCACATAACGAAGTCAACATCTGTAAATGCTGTTTCTGGATCTGTTGTATAGTTGAATTCTACTTCAGGAGCATTTTCGTGCATATAGATTTCACAAGCTTTTGCGACGATTTCCTGACGTTCTTTGTTGTTGTCATAGAAGCAGATCTTTCTGATTGGGAAACGCTCCATGTGATCTAATAATAATAAACAGATTCCTGGTGTGAAGGTACTTCCTCCACCTGCGATAGTAATTGAATATTTCTTTTCCATTTCCTTTTCCTCCTATTTTACATTAAACGAATGGTTGCGAATAAACATACAGAACTTAGAGCTACGATTAGAAAGCTGCCTTCTCCATACAGGAATGAGTTTTTCAATGTCAATTCATGCATGGATTTTTTTAATGGAACTTGATAATAGTTCACAGCTTTATAGAACAAGAAGGCAAGCATCAGAAAGTAGAACAGATTCATTGTTAAAGCCTGGGCAATTAACAGTGCTGCCATATTGATTACTGCGAAACTGAAGTTTTGTTCTTTCAGCTTCTTCTCCATCAAATGAAGTAGATATGCAATATATGGATTCAACATAGATATCAGAAATAAAATGGTAATGTTTGCTTCTTTGGCAATGACTTCCTGAAACCCTACGCCCAGCATCATTCCCCTTAAGGTTACATATACGTAACAGATGATTGGTGTGATTGCCAGAAAGACTTTCACAATGTTGAAGTAACGATCCATTTTCTTTTCTGCGGTTGTCTGTTTTACTGTTCTGATTTTCTTTGCCATCATGATCCCTGCTTTCTTTTATAGTAAATGCTCAAAGTCATCTCTTACTTGAGGTACAGACAGGCCGACAATAACCTGAATGTTTTTCTTTGTTGCTTTGATTCCATGTGTTCCAATGGATTTGAAGTATTTATCATTTTGTACTAGATTTTCATCTTTTACATTGACACGTAAGCGGGTAACACAGTTTGTGACATCCACAATGTTATCTTTACCACCAAGGGCTTCCAGAATCTTTTCTGCTAATGTATCACCATGTGATGCTGTTTCTGAAGAGCCTTCGATAGAACCGCCATTTTGTTTTTCACGATATTCTTTTTTACTGTGGAATTTGATTTCTTCATCATCTTCACGTCCTGGTGTTTTGAAATCGAATTTTAAGATCAGGAAGCGGAATACGACGAAGTAGATACCTGTAAAGATCAGACCTACAACAAGTAATGTTAAGTATGTTGACCAGTGACTTGCCATCAATGGAATGAAGTTTAAGGCAGACATTTCAATCAAACCACCAGCCAGTACACCAACAACGCCACAGATATAAGCGACGGTTGCCAATGTTGCGGCTAATAAGGCATGTACAACGAATAATGCTGGTGCGATAAACAAGAAGGTAAATTCAATTGGTTCTGTAACACCACAGAAGATTGCGGTTAATGTGATAGGAACCAACAGACCTGCAATTTGTTTTTTCTTGCTGTCTTTTGCAGTTACATAGAATGCTAAGGCAATACCTGGACATCCAAAGATTTTTGATAGACCAGTTAATGTTGGCCAAGCATATGGTGCTAATTCTTTTAGAGAACCAGAATTTGCGGCTAACTCAGGAAGCTGTGTTGCCCATGCAGAATATACACCACCAGCGATTACGGCTGAATCATAATAGAATGGGAAGTACAATAAGTGATGTAATCCAAATGGAATCAAGATACGTTCCATGAAGATGAATACCCATACACCAAGCGCACCTGCATCAGAGATGAATCCCTGGAATGCTCTCATTCCACTTTGTACCATTGGCCATAACCATGCAGATAATAATGCAACTGGTACTAATGCGAAGAATCCTACGATAACTACGAAGCTTGAACCACTGAATGTTCCCATCCATTCAGGAAGTTTTGTATCGAAGAATTTGTTGTGTAGCATGATAACGATACCTGAAATCATCAATGCACCGATCATACCCATGTCTAATGTTTTGATGTTGGCTACCATTGTCAAACCGCTGGTACCACCAACTTCTGTAGCGAAGTCTACACCAAAGTTTGCTCCCCATTGACTAAGAATGGTACTTAAGAAATATTGGAATGTTAAGTAAAGCACCAATGCTTCCATACAACAGCGTGCGTGCTGTTTCTTAGCCAGACCAATTGGTAAGCCAACAACGAAGATCAGTGGTAATTGGTTAAATACTGTCCAACCACCTTGCAGCAGGATGTTCCATACCTGATACCATAAACCATTTGGATCAGCGAGGCCTCCCATAATTGCTTCAGTCGTGAACAATGTCGATATACCTATAACGATACCGGCAAATGCAAACAGTAGAACAGGCGTGAACATTGCTCCACCGAAGCGTTGAATTTTTTGCATCATATCAATTTCCTCCTCCTTGATATCTCTTGCACCGTTATCTTAACTCGTCAAGAAAGCGATTACAACACTTTAGCTATCATTAGGGAGTAGGTAAGATTGGTTAGGATTTATAACGTAACCCGTGAATTTTCACGGCATGCGAAAAAGCCTTTAAACACGGCGTATTTGAGGGCTTTATGATATTTCATGTGAGAAAATGAAATTTAAATATGACACTTTGTGTTCAGATATTTAAAAAAACAGCTGGAATACAGCTGTGAATACCTAATATCTATATTTATTTGTATGAATTAAGGGTTACTTTACTTTTGATAGAACATTCATGATTGAAATTGATGTGATCTTATAGGTTTACGCGCGCGCACCATAACGCGCGCGAATAAAATTTTATGATTTATTTCACCGCGCGAAAAACCGCGCGCATGATTGGATTATAAGAGTTTTGTATTTTGTCATATTTCCTTCCATAAACCGATAATTGGCCATTTTCATTTAACTTTTTTGATTATCTATATGCGTGATTTTTTGATATATTTTATAAATAGAACTAAATCTTTCTTTTATTTATATTAAAATATCTTAATTTTATTTGAACTTTTATTATGTTTTCGCGCGCTTTTCGCGTTTTTTTCGCGCGCGTTATAAAATACGCGCGGCATATCTGGTAAATATTCTAAATATGCATATCTAAAAATAAAAAGATCAGAAAATTCTGATCAATATACAAAATACTATTATGTATTAGGTGTAATAAGAAACTGTTGTAACATAAAATCTAAATCTTTTTTTGACTGTTGTAATAAATCATAACCATAATCATGTAGACACCAGTCAAGTATCGTTCCTCGTCCAATGCGTAATAATACACTGGTGATTTCATCGGCATCCATATCATTTTTTATAATATTTTGTTCTTGCGCTTTTTTTACATAAGATAGCACTCCTTGATAATAGGGGCGTGTTTTCTGTGTAATATAATTATTAGATATAGATAGTTGAGAAATATATAATTCCTTCGCAAATCCTGATCCATTATCAAAAACATATTTGGTCAAGCTTAGAATAATATAACGAATCATTTTGATAGGATCAGTTTCTGTAACATGTTTTAATTCTTCTTCTAATTCTTCATCAAAGCTCATAAAACCCTGTGTAATTAAATCTTCTTTCGATTGATAATGATGATAAAACGCACCTGTTGATACATCACTTTTCTCACAAAGTTTTCTTATGGTTAAGGCAGGATATCCTTCATCACGTATTAACTGATAGGCTGTATATAATAATTTACGTTTTGTTGAAATTGCCTGTTCTGCTCGTTTTCCCATATGACTGCCTTCTTTCTATTCGATAAAAACATCTTTATTATAACGGATTTGTTTTACTTAAGAAAGTCTTTTCTTTTCGTGATACGTAAATGAAGGAAAAACTAAGATGTATAGGAAACTATGCTGAAAACGATTACAAAAGGTGTTGACAAATAGGGAAAGCAATGATATATTGAATTTAACATAACAATGTTCGGCGAACGATGTTATTCAATTAGGAGGTATAAAATGAATAAGAAGTATGCACCACTTTTTGAACCAGCTTATATTGGTAAGCTGAAAATCAAAAATAAAATGGCTATGGCACCGATGGGACCAATTGGTTACGCTGATCCACATTATGCGTATAATCAACGATTACAAGATTATTATGTTGAACGTGCGAAAGGTGGTATTGGGTTAATCATTACCGGAGTAACCACAGTAAATGTTGATGTAGAAGGTATTGAAGCACCTGGGATGCCTTGTGTAACCAAATGTCCTAAAGCATTTGTCCACAATGCAAGTCAAATGAATGAAAGAATTCATGCTTATGGTACAAAGATTTTCCTACAGATGACAGCAAACGCTGGTAGAAGTACAATGCCTGGTATGGTAAAAAACATGATTGCGCCATCTGCGCAAGGCAATCGATTTGATCCAAGTGTACAACATCGTGAAATGAAGAAAGAAGAAATTGCACAATATACAAAGGACTTTGTGAAAGGCGCTATGATTGCGAAACGTGCAGGTTTTGATGGGGTAGAAATCCATGCAGTACATGAAGGATATTTGCTAGATCAGTTTGCGATTGCTATTTATAATCATAGAGAAGATGAATATGGAGGAAGCCTGGAAAATAGATTACGATTTGCTACAGATATTGTGAAGGGTATCAAGAAAGCTTGTGGTCAGGATTTCCCAGTATCGTTACGTTTTAGTTTAAAGAGTTGTATGAAAGCATTACGTCAGGGAGGTTTGCCTGGAGAAGAATATGAAGAAGCAGGTCGTGATATCGAAGAAGGTGTAGCTGCCGCAAAAATTTTAGTAGCTGCAGGATATGATGCTTTGAATGTTGATGCTGGAACATATGATTCTTGGTATTGGAATCATCCACCAATGTATTTTGAAGAAGAAGGAATGTATCGTCCTTTTGGTGAAATATTGAAGAAAGAAGTGAATGTTCCAATCATTCTTGCAGGTAGAATGGAAAATCCAGATATTGCTGTTGAAGCACTGGGAAAATCTTGTGATATTGTTGAATATGGACGTCAATTATTGGCTGATCCTGATTATCCAGAAAAACTTAGAATGGATCGGCTTAAGGAAGTTCGTCCATGTCTAGGATGTCATGAAGGATGTCTTGGAAGAATTTCTAAAGGACCTATTTCATGTGCTGTTAATCCTGCTTGTGGTAGAGAAAGCATCTATGGCATAACACCAGCTATGAAAAAGAAACAAGTATTAATCATTGGTGGTGGTGTAGCTGGTTGTGAAAGTGCAAGAGTTGCTGCTTTAAGAGGACACAAGGTTACATTGGTTGAAAAAAGTGACCGTCTTGGAGGTAATTTAATACCTGGTGGAATGCCTAGCTTTAAGCATTATGACCATGATTTAGTAACATGGTATGAACATCAGTTAAAATTATTAAATGTAGATGTACAATTAAATAAAGAGCTAAGTGTTGAACAAATTCGTAACAGTGATAACGATGTTATCATTACAGCTACAGGTTCTAAACCAATTGTTTTACGTCAGGAAAAGTTAAAAAAAGCAGTTGTTGCAGATGATGTTTTGATGGGGCGAGTTCATGTAGGCGATCAGGTTGTTATCATTGGTGGTGGACTTGTCGGGTGTGAAACAGGATTATGGCTTGCTCAAAAAGGTAAACAAGTCACAATTATAGAAATGCAGAAAGAAATTCTTGGAGGACCTCATGGTATGCCATTTATGAATTATTCTATGCTTACTGATTTGATGAAATATCATCATATGCAAGTATTGACCAATACAATGGTAGAGGAAGTAAAAGATGACTCTGTTACAGTGGTTCAAAATGGCATAGCATCTACATTATCTGCAGATACAGTGATTTCAGCTGTGGGATATAAATCAGAAAATACGTTATATGAAGCAATACGTGATTTAAACAAACCAGTATACAATATAGGCGATTCTAATCAGGTACATAATATTATGTATGCAATTTGGAATGCTTATGAAATTGTACGTAATATTTAAGGAGAATCATCAATATGAAAAAATATGAACATTTAATTATTCCAGATATTCAATGGGTGGATAGTCTGCCTGATCATGAAGGGTCCGTAGGAGGAAAAGGATTCCCTGTGCTCATGAATGGCGACTTAGTTCCTGAAGCAAATGCCTGGGTATGTCCAACAATGTTTCAGATTACAAAACGTCAATCAGATATCGTTGCAAGTGGTAAAGCACCAAAAGCAAATATGCATATCCATGAAGCTGATGAAATGTATTTGATATTAGGAGATAAAGGTGCCGTCACATATCGTATTACACTAGGTAACGATATTTACTTATTGGATTCTCCATGTTGTGTATATATTCCTGCACAATTACCACATGCTATAGAACCTGTGAAATATACAGAAGGATGTTATGGTGGTTCTTGTCAAATATATCTAAATCGTGATTATATTACAAAACCAGTTCCAGAAAATCCTTTACAGATGGAACATACGGAACAATTGATTGTTAGAGATATCCAATGGGTTAAGAATTTACCAGATCATGAAGGTTCTGTGGGAGATAAAGGTTTTCCGATTTTAATGAATGGAGATTTAGTACCACAGGCAAACGCCTGGTTATGTCCAACAATGTTTTTAGCAACTAAACGTCAGGTAGAGATAGTCGAAAAGAATACAGGACCAAAAGCAAATCCACATATTCATGACGATGATGAAATGTATCTGATTTTAGGGGATAAGGATAAAGTAGAATTTGAAATTGGATTAGGCGAAGATTTATATCGATTAACTTCCCCATGTTGTGTTTATATACCAGCGGGCGTTCCTCATTCTATTCGAGCAACGAAGTTCACAGAAGGATGCTATGGCGGATCATGTCAGATATATTTAAATCGTGATTATGTCACAAAACCAGTTCCAGAAAAATAGTATAAAAAGAATATTTCCATTATGATATAGAAAAAATAAGAGATTTCAAAAATGATGATTATTCATTTAAGAAACCTCTTTTTTATATTAATCTTGAATCGCAATCCAAACTTCTACAGAACCATCTTCCTTATAATGTTCAATATCTGGTGCGTTTGATTTCATCTTTCCAGTAATATATCCCTTGTTTAAAGGTTTATATTTATATTTTGGCAGCCATTTCGTGATTACCTGTGCTTCTGTTTTTCCAATAGTATCAATGGTACATGGAAATATTGCCCATGTCATTGTGGGTACTTCATACATGGTAAATGTTTGATCAATCATTACATCACTAGATACCGCAATCATATAATCAAACTTACGAGCATCAGATGCATCTGTATTATAGATATTCATACCAAACAAACCAAATGGCTCTTGATTAGATAATGGTAATAAAGCGGTATGTTTTTCATTCATTTTAAAATCGGACCAAAATGATGGGATTGCTGTTCTTGCTTCTTTCTTTTGATTTGTTGTATGTAGCGTATATCCAATGACACGAAATGATGCTTTTTTCTCAATACGAAATGGGGTAGTTGTCTGTTTCATTAGGATCTCCTTTATATTATTTTAATTATCCATATACTACCATGTTTTAAAAAATGGTTCCTCTTTTATTTGGTACAGCTTAAAGAGAAAAGTATAAAAAAATACCTATTACCATGGATAAAAATTTTTAAAGAAATCAATTGAGTAAGCGAAAATAATTATGAATATGTGGTACAATAAGGAAAGGTATAAGAACAGCAATATATATAATATATCGAAATAAGTGCGATAGGAGAGTGTGTATAATGATGAATAATAGTTATTGGAATCCAGATAATGAAGATTTTAAAATATCATGTAATGGTAAAATTTATGTGGACAAATCCATGTTAATTGATTATACAAATTCAATTTTACATACACCAGAGAGATTTATTTGTGTATCAAGACCAAGAAGATTTGGAAAATCAACGGATGCCAATATGTTAGTCGCATATTATTCAAAAGGTTGTGATTCAAAAGCCTTATTTGATCATTTAAAAATTGCACATAGGGATAGTTATAAAAAACATTTAAATAAACATCATGTTATATATTTAAATATGCAAAGCTTTGTTAGTAATCAAGAAAACATACAAGAAATGATTAAGTTTCTAACAAGTCAAGTCATATTAGAATTAAAAACTGAAATTTCAGACGTACAATTTCAAGATGAAACAAAATTGCGTCTTTGTTTAGAAGATATCTATCGTTACAAAGGTGAGAAATTTGTTTTTATTATAGATGAATGGGATTGTATATTTAGAGAATTCCCAAATGATTTGAATTCACAAAAAGTATATCTTGATTTTTTAAGAGATTTATTAAAAGATAAGAAATATGTATCACTTGCCTATATGACAGGAATATTGCCAATAAAAAAATATGGAACACATAGTGCCTTAAATATGTTTAAGGAAATATCTATGATCAATCCTACACCAATGGAAAAGTTTATGGGATTTACAAAAGAAGAAGTGAAAAAGCTATGTGAAGAATATCAGATAGATTTTGATGAAATGAAGGCATGGTATGATGGCTATCATTTAAATAAAGAAGTATCTATATTATCACCACGTTCTGTTGTATTTTCATTAATGGACCGTAAGTTTAAAAATTATTGGGCATCTACTGAAACTTATGAATCACTGAAAGTATATATTGATATGAATTTTGATGGGTTAAGAGATGATATCATCAAACTATTGGCAAGAAAAAGAGTTATCATTAATCCAAGTAAATTCCAAAATGATATGACAACATTTCAATCAAAAGATGATGTGTTCACACTACTTGTACACTTGGGATATTTAGGATATGATGAGGAAACAAGTGAGGTATATATTCCTAATAATGAAGTTGTAGAATCTTTTGTCAATTCAATAGAAGATTCCAATTGGGGACCAGTAAGTGAATCATTAAGGAATTCCATGAATCTGATACAGGCAACCTATGCTTGTGATGGGGAACAAGTCGCAGAATATATAGAAAAAGCGCATTTAGAAACCAGTATCTTACAATACAATAATGAGAATGCGTTGGCATATACAATCTATTTAGCATATATCATGGCACGAAATGATTATACGATGGTAAGAGAATTCCCTAGTGGAAAAGGGTTTGCGGACGTTGTATTTATTCCACGATATGATAAACCTGCGATGATTATTGAACTAAAATATGATCAAGACGTGGATAGCGCGATTAAACAGATTAAAGAAAAGAAATATTTCTTTGGCTTAGAAAAGTATTTAGATAATTTGTTGTTGGTAGGTATCAATTATGACAAGAACACAAAGAAACATACATGTACAATAGAGAAATTTAGATATGAAAAACATTAAGATTTTGCTATAAAATAAGAAAAGAAAGCGTGGTGTTATTTATGGGAATATATTTAAATCCAGATAATCAAGATTTTTATATGTCATATAATGATGATATCTATGTGGATAAATCAATGTTAATAGAATATACAAATTCAAGATTAAATAAAGCAAGTCGTTTTATATGTGTATCGAGACCAAGAAGATTTGGAAAATCTACAGATGCGAATATGCTAGTTGCATATTATTCTAGGGGTTGTGATTCACATGAATTATTTAATGCTTTGAAGGTTTCAAAGTTACCTGATTATGAAAAACATTTAAATCAACATCATGTAATACATCTGAATATGCAGGAATTTTTAAGTGATGCAAATTCAATAACTGAAATGATAGATATCATAAATAAAGAAGTGATGAATGAACTATTAAAGGAGTATGATGTTGACGTATTAAGACCTAGTTTGAAGAATTATTTAAATAAAATTTATAATGATTATAAAGAGTCCTTTATTTTCATCATAGATGAGTGGGACTGTATATTTAGAGAATATACTGAAGATAAAGATGCACAAAAAATATATCTTGATTTTTTAAGAGATTTATTAAAAGATAAGAAATATGTATCACTTGCCTATATGACAGGAATATTGCCAATCAAAAAATACGGAACACATAGTGCCTTAAATATGTTTAAAGAAATATCTATGGTTAGTCCTGATCCTATTGAAAAATTTATGGGGTTTACAGAAGAAGAAGTGAAAAAGTTATGTGAAGAATATCAGATAGATTTTGATGAAATGAAAGCATGGTATGATGGCTATCATTTAAATAAAGAAGTATCTATATTATCACCACGTTCTGTCGTATTTTCATTAATGGATCGTAAGTTTAAAAATTATTGGGCATCTACTGAAACCTATGAATCTTTGAAAGTATATATTGATATGAATTTTGATGGATTAAAGGATGATATCATTAAGCTATTAGCTAGAAAAAGAGTCATCATCAATGCGAGTAAATTTCAAAATGATATGACAACATTCCAATCAAAAGATGATGTGTTCACACTACTTGTACACTTGGGATATTTAGGATATGATGAGGAAACAAGTGAGGTATATATTCCTAATAATGAAGTTGTAGAATCTTTTGTCAATTCAATAGAAGATTCCAATTGGGGACCAGTAAGTGAATCATTAAGGAATTCCATGAATCTGATACAGGCAACCTATGCTTGTGATGGGGAACAAGTCGCAGAATATATAGAAAAAGCACATTTAGAAACCAGTATCTTACAATATAATGATGAGAATGCGTTGGCATATACAATCTATTTAGCATATATCATGGCAAGAAATGATTATACAATGGTAAGAGAATTTCCAGGTGGAAAAGGGTTTGCGGATGTCGTGTTCATTCCAAGATATGATAAACCTGCGATGATCATTGAACTTAAATATGATAAAGACGTGGATACTGCGATTAAACAGATTAAAGATAAGAAATATTTCTTTGGCTTAGAAAAGTATTTAGATAATTTGTTGTTGGTAGGTATCAATTATGATAAGGAAACAAAGAAACATACATGTATGATAGAAAAATATTCTAATCAAAAGAATTAAAATTTTTTCATCAGCCTAGCTTATACTATATAAACTAAGGAAAAAGGTTGTCAATCAACAACCTTTTTAGTATTCATGATATCTTGCTTTGTAAATTTAAACTTAATTTGTTCACCATAAAGTTTTTCTATGATATCTAATTGCTCATCAAAATTCCTGCAAAATGTTTTAGATTTTACTTCGTGAATTAATGTAAATATATCCTCATCTAAAGGAATTTACGCACGCATATATAATATATATAATAAAAATACTTGGAAATATTACGATACCATATCAATTTTTTGATAGATACCTTTTAATACAGATTCTCCAAGGATGTGACCACTCATTTTATGAAATAATTCATTTAAATAGAAGCCGTTTTGTAAATCAAGTAATTGATCCAATGCATAAACATGAAGTTCATACATATGAGATTTATCTGGTGGTGTCATGCCTCCATAAAAACTGGCTTGTTCTATGGAAAGTTCATTTCCTTGTATACTAATCCAGCTATTTGCACCTTGTATAAAATCTGAGGCTGTTAGGCTTTCATTTTCGTATACTTCTTTGCGTGTAAGATTCGCGCCTATCCAATGAATCCAGGTAAATCCAGTAACTGGATAAGCATCTTTATCTTCCAGTACAAAGGCATATGAAACTGTTTCATGGGGTGCATCTTCAATTCTGAATGGAAGCGAATAGCAAGGAATATGATGAGAATCAAAACATGTTCCATACATACCAAATTCTGAACGTATGATGCCGTTTTCAATTCCTTTACTTGTGACTTTCATATCATTACCTCCTCGTTTATGTAAGAAGTATAACAGGAAAGGTTTTCGTCGTAAATTACCCACTTTTTTGTGGGTATCTAGTCTGGAATAATATGCTTTTTCAATAATTCTTCTGCTTTGCCATTTTTTTCAAGATATGTGATACCTATATGTTGCATAATACGCAATGCCTCTATGATTTCTTTTCCCATAGGATCACTTAAATAATATTCCACATGAAGAGGATATCCGGAATACGTCTGTTTCTCTACAAAGCCATATTCCATTAACTCTTTTAAGTGTTGCAATAACATTTTCTGTGTAATACCTTGTATATCCTGTTCAAGCTTTGAAAGTGATGTTTTTCCTAAGCGAAGCCGCCATAAGATAATTGGTTTCCATTTGCCTTTAATCATATCATGTACTAACTCAAGTGGGCAGGTATAGTCTTCTCTCATTTTCATTGTGATTTAGCTCTCCTTATATTATTTGATAATTATAAATCTTTTCGCAATATGAATTAACCCTAAAATTTAGGGTTAAATAGATGAATCTTACCCTAATTATTAGGGTATTACCTATGGTGATATGTTTTAGTATAGAAAACAAGAAGACTTTATATTCGCCTTCTTGTTTTCTTCATTTATTTATTGTAATTTCGTTTTCCAAAAATAACACTGCCAAGACGTACCATATTGCTGCCATGTCTTAAGGCAATATGATAATCATCACTCATACCCATAGATAAATATTTAAATTTATCTTCACCATATTCATTTTGTAATTTTATGAATAAAGCATGCATTCTTTCAAAACAACCTTCAATTTTATCTTCATCATCTGTTAAAGGGCCAACACACATTAAACCCTGAACATCTAAATGTTCCAAACGCATGCACTGCTTCACAAAGCTAGGTGCTTCTTCCAACAATACACCCGTTTTTCCTGGATCACGGCTGATATTTACTTCAATCAGTACTGGCATGACTTTATTAATCTTTGCACATTGTTTTTCAATTTCTTGAGCAAGACGATAACTGTCTAAACTTTGAATCATACTTGCTAAAGGAACAACATCTTTTACTTTATTTCTTTGAAGATGTCCAATCATATGCCATGTATAATCAGGATTATATTTATCTTTCATTTCCTGTACTTTATTTTCGCCAAAGATACAGCAGCCTAATTTATGTGCCTCGTCGATTTCTTCCTTCGTATGCATTTTACTAACTGCAACCAAAGTAACATTTTCAGGCAATTCATTTTGTATTTCTTTTAGTTTATCTTTGTTCATGATATACACCTCATTTACCTTAGATATTATAACACGAATTGTATAAAGGAGTATGGTTATTTGTAGAACAGTTTAGGTCAGTTTACAAGGAACTACACGCAGACCACGAAACGGGGGCTGCTGACAACAAATAAAGGTTGAGTATCAAGCACCGGGAAAGTGCGAGATATTCAGCCTGTTTTGTTGTCCGGGGTTTCCAAAGGGGCTTGCCCCTTGGCACACGACTTTGCTTGCAAAGTGTAGTGTGTTATACGCTCTGTCGGCGTTGCCGTAAAAATGCCATTGCCGCCGGGGAGGGCAAGGGCATTTGAAGCGGCAGGAAAACGGGGCTGTGATTGCGTGGCGTGGAGCCGCAACCGCAGGACTGGTTTCATCAGCAGACAGGGCGTATATGAAAGCCCCCGTCCCTCGTCCCACGCCAGACTTCGGGACAAAATGTCCCGAACTTGTGGACACACTCTCGAAAAAGCAGCCAGATTTTTCTCTCAAAATTGAAATGGGCGGGAAGCCATTTTAAGGGCTTTCCCGCCTTGATTGCCTATTAGCAAAGGCGGACGGGACTGTCAACGGCGGCGCATTTATGCGCCGTTCATCTTGACCGTTGACTGGATCGGCTGACTTTGCTATTTCAGCAACAGTTGAAATTATACAGTTAATAGATTGACACTAAAACGGCGCTCTCTTGTGCTGCCATTTTTTCATAAAACTTTTTCAAATTTTCAAATGAATTTCTTAAATCATCTTTAATTTCATCTGCTTCATCTTCGTATCCCCAAATATTGGGGTAAATATCATTTTGGGAAAACGCACTCATATCAAATTTATCAAGATATGTTTCAAAATCAATTTCTTGCAACGCCCTGGCTATTTCTTTCACCCTATCAGCTTTCGTTCCAGATATAAAGTCTTCTTCAGATATATTGAACTGTCCTACAATCGCTTCACTGATTAAATCATCTTCAATCGGTTCGCTGGCAGATTTCCCCGTCAGTAAAAAATGAAGTGCGTCCCACATTTTATCTATATCACAAATTTCTATGTCCTCACTTTCTTGTAATTCTTCCACATCATCAAGGCACATGATTTTTTCTAATTCAATGTCAGTGGTTGGTTGATAATTTGCAATCATTCCCATTTGCATTTCCTCCATATTTCGATTTGTTCTTTTGCTTTATCTTCCCACAAAAAGAAAGAAAATCCCACAAGCAATAATTACAACGCCCAGAACGCCCATAAAGACACGATACCCGCCCTGTCCGAATATGTCATAGATAAAGCGTCCGGGGCCGTTTGGTCTTTCTCCATCCGGGCTTGTGACCCACCGCCAGTTAAAAATTGCTCCCAACAGTGTCAGCCCACCGCCCGCAATCACCACATACTGCCAGTGGTCTTTTAAGTATGCAACGACATTCTCCATGTACTACCCCCTTTTTCCTCGCTGTGGGTTCGGATTTTTCAGCAAGTCGGACTTCTCCGAAATCTTTTTAAGCCATTTCTTTTCTTCCTCGGACAGCTTCTTATAATTCAGCCGAAGCCGTTTGCAGATAAACGCCAGCGACGCTTGCTCCGGGTCGCTGTCCTCTCTGGCAACTTCATCGGCGGCCTGCAACAATCCTTTCAGCGGGTTATCCTCCGGGACGCTGAAAAAATCGTCCCTGTGGGCTTCCCGCAGGTCAAGAGCTATGCTGTTTATGTCCTGCTGTATCACATAGCGGCAAAAGCTGTCGTCGTCAATATGGGCGGCGACAAGCTGTCTTAACTGCGGGTCGGTCAAGCCGGGATTGTATTGTTTCATAATGGTTGCGCTCATGGTGTCCACTATGGCGTTTACGGTCTGCACCTGCTTCACCGCCACGCCGTTCACATAGATTTCAAGGTCAGCCATGAGCCGGGGAAAATCCGGGTGCGCCGCCAGTTCACATAAAAGGGAATTGTCCACCCGCCCGCTTTTCAGCAGTTCAATCATATCGTCACTCAAACGCAGGTCTGCAAGATCGGCGTTTGGGTGATTTTTTGTTTCGGACAACCCCAGCAGATAATCGGAGGTCACGCCGTAAAACTTCGCCAGCTTGATAAGGGCATAGTGGCTGATGTCCTTGAAGTCCTCCGCTTCATAGCTTCCCAGCGCAGACTTGGAGAGGTGCGTCTGCTCCGCAAGTTGTTCCAACGTCAGCCCACGCTCCACACGCAGGTCTTTCAATCGTTCTTGTATGGATAATTCCATGCTCTCCCTCCTCATCTGCCCGATAAATAAGCGATAATAAAAGCTATTTATTGTTGAAGCCTTTTCTTTATTGAGAGTTTATCCTCTTTCCATGCTTCATACAATTCCTCGTTTTCTTCCCACAATTCTTTTAATTCGGAATTATCAGAAAGAACAGCGTCAATGGCTTTTACAGCTTTATGTTTGAGTGGAGAGAAATCAAAGCACTTTTGCAATCTCGTCCATTCAAAATAATCATCACCATCACACCTATATTGAGTATCATTTATAACACTGTCAATAAATGCGGCTGATACCAAAGCATAATGCGCTTCGTCGTAACCGACATATTCTGCCTGTATAACCTCATCAAAGTATCTTTCAATATCAGCGATTATATTTGATGATGCTTTAAGGTCGTCCAAAGCGTCATATGCAGTATCATCATCAAAAACGCCATAATTCCATGCGCCCATATATTTTCCTCCTATATTTTTTCCCTTATTTCGATTCGCTGTTTGGATATTTTTATTGTACCACAATTCCGAGAGCGTGGAAATAGGGAGTTTTCCGGGCTGATTTCCGACTTTATGGATATACGGGACGGACGGTCATTTAGGTGTAGACTTAGGTTAGTTCATCGGTGAACAGCACCTTGAAAACAGGATGACCGTCCGAAAAGGAATATCCCGGCAGGGGAAGCACCGCAACGAGCCAGCTTCGGGACAAAATGTCCCGAAGTCCGGGGAGCGTGCCAACGCCGGAACACGCCGCAGGAATGGGGCAGGAAGCCTTTTCGGGGAGAACGGCAGCAAGGAAACGGAGGAACGCATGAAAGAAAATTTATACAAGCGATTGCCGTCCTTGGAGCGCAGGCCGGACGGTTCCCTCTACCGCATGACACCGGCGCAGAGGAAACAGGCAAACAGCCTAATCCGCTGGGAGTGCTGCAACTGTGAGGGCGGGGACTGTATCGCTCTTGACGACGGGGACGGTCATACCTGCCCGCAGATGATTTCTTTCTCGGTCTGCTGTAAGTGGTTCCGCTGGTCGGTCTTGCCGCTGGTCGGAACACTGGAAGCGGAAATTTTCCGGGATAAGGACTTGAAACGCTGTGAGGTCTGCGGCGGCGTGTTCGTCCCAAAGTCCAACCGGGGGAAATACTGCCCGGACTGTGCCGCCAGAGTTCACAGGCGGCAGAAAGCGGAAAGTGAACGGAAAAGGAGGTCGAGTGTGGACAATTAGGCAGGAAAAAAGCCTTGATTTATAAGGATTCCAGAGGGCAGAACCGGGGCAGGTCATATAAAATATCGTCTGCCCCCGGAAATGCCGTTCTAACTGTCCACAAAGCACACTATGACAAACACGATTTATATTCATCAACCGGAGAAATCGGTCAGCTTCACCCGGCTCCCGAATTTTCTCTTTGAAGCCCCTACATTTACGCCCCTGTCCAATGAAGCGAAGATACTGTACGCCTTTATCTTGCGCCGGACGGAGTTATCCCGCAAGAACGGCTGGGCGGACGAGTACGGGCGCATTTACCTGTATTATCCAATCTGCGAGGTGGTCGCCCTGCTCCACTGTGGGCGGCAAAAGGCGGTCAACACCTTGCGGGAATTACAGTATGCGGGGCTTGTGGAGATACAGAAACAGGGCTGTGGAAAACCAAACCGTATCTACCCAAAATCCTATGAAGCGGTTTCAAACACTGACTTCAAGAAATCCGGTTCCGGTACGCCGGAGGGCTGAAAACCGTACTCATGGAGTACGATAATCAATCCTCTTGAAGTACGAAAACTGGACGGTATATAGAAATACAGAGATTAAAACGATTTATTTATATCAATTCCATTCCAATCCTATCAGAGATATTTCCGGCGGGATTTTCCTTTGGAAAAGTCCCGGATAGGAAAGGGATGGGGAAAGGAGTTTATGGCACAGCACGCAATTTTGCGATTTGAGAAGCATAAGGGCAACCCGGCAAGGCCGCTGGAAGCCCACCACGAAAGACAGAAAGACCAGTACGCCAGCAATCCCGACATTGACGCCAGCCGGAGCAAGTACAATTTTCACATCGTCAAGCCGGAGGGCAGATACTACCATTTCATTCAGAGCCGCATTGAACAGGCGGGGTGCAGGACACGCAAAGACAGCACCCGGTTTGTGGATACGCTCATAACCGCCAGCCCGGAGTTTTTCAAGGGCAAGTCCCCAAAAGAGATACAAGCCTTTTTCCAGAGGGCGGCGGATTTCCTCATTGACCGGGTAGGCCGGGAAAATATCGTGTCGGCGGTGGTACACATGGACGAGAAAACACCCCACCTGCATTTGACTTTTGTTCCGCTGACAAAGGACAACCGCCTGTGCGCCAAAGAAATCATAGGCAACCGGGCGAATTTGACGAAGTGGCAGGACGATTTTCACGCCTACATGGTGGAGAAATATCCCGACTTGGAGCGTGGAGAGAGCGCCAGCAAGACAGGCCGGAAGCATATCCCTACCCGGCTTTTCAAACAGGCCGTTTCCCTCTCCAAACAGGCGAGGGCGATTGAAGCCACGCTGGACGGTATCAATCCGATCAACGCCGGAAAAAAGAAAGAGGAAGCCCTTGCCATGCTGAAAAAGTGGTTTCCGCAAATGGAGAACTTCTCCGGGCAGTTGAAGAAATATAAGGTCACAATCAATGACCTGCTGGAAGAAAATCAAAAGCTGGAAGCGAGAGCCAGAGCCAGCGAAAGCGGCAAAATGAAAGACCGCATGGAACGGGCGAAGCTGGAAAGCGAATTGCAGAATATCCAAAGGCTGGTTGACCGTATCCCGTCGGACGTACTGGCGGAGGTAAAGCGGCAACAGCGATACACAAAGGAAAGGTGATTGAATATAAGCAAAATTTCACGCCGCCCCTGTGCGGCATTGTACCTTGAAAATTGAATATGGGAGGTTCTATGGAGCATATCAGATACAAGAAAGAAACAGAGGTCGTAACTTTTCAGGGAAAGGAAATCACGCTGGAAAATCTCTCCCCGGTGTTCACGCCGGAGCAGGAAGCGGCGAAACGCCGGGAGTTGGAACAGCAGCTTTATGAAGTGTTCCGCAAGTATGCCGATAAACGGCAGAATGAGGGCGCCGGGGCGTAAGGTTTTCCAAAGCCACCGTTGATTTGCGGGGCTGCTGGCGGTATAATAATAGTGTCAGCAGCTCCGTTTCTTTTTTAAGAAAAGGAGCGACAATATGAACAACAGAATAGACGCAATCTATGCAAGACAATCGGTGGACAAAAAAGACAGTATTTCCATTGAAAGCCAGATTGAATTTTGCAAATATGAATTGAAAGGCGGTAACTGCAAGGAATACACAGACAAAGGGTACAGCGGCAAAAACACAGACCGTCCAAAGTTTCAAGAATTGGTGCGGGACATCAAGCGAGGCTTGATTGCAAAGGTCATTGTTTACAAACTTGACCGTATCAGCCGTTCCATTCTGGACTTTGCAAACATGATGGAACTGTTCCAGCAGTACAACGTGGAGTTTGTTTCCTCTACGGAGAAGTTTGACACCTCCACTCCTATGGGGCGGGCTATGCTGAATATCTGTATCGTGTTCGCCCAGCTTGAACGGGAAACGATACAGAAGCGGGTGACGGACGCTTATTACTCCCGCAGTCAGCGGGGCTTCAAAATGGGCGGTAAGGCTCCCTATGGCTTCCACACAGAGCCTATCAAAATGGACGGTATCAACACAAAGAAGCTGGTGGTAAACCCGGAGGAAGCGGCGAATATCCGGCTCATGTTCGAGATGTACGCCGAGCCGACGACTTCATACGGGGACATTACCCGGCACTTTGCCGAACAGGGGATTTTGTTCAACGGCAAAAAACTGATACGTCCCACGCTGGCGCAGATGTTACGCAATCCCGTCTATGTGCAGGCAGACCTCGACGTGTACGAGTTTTTCAAAAGCCAGGGGACAGTCATTGTCAATGACGCCGCCGACTTTACGGGCATGAACGGGTGCTATCTGTACCAGGGGCGGGACGTAAAGCCGGACAAGGCGCAAAATCTCAAAGACCAAATGCTGGTGCTGGCTCCGCATGAGGGGATTGTCCCCTCGGACGTATGGCTGACCTGCCGCAAGAAGCTGATGAACAACATGAAAATCCAGTCTGCCCGGAAAGCCACTCATACATGGCTGGCAGGAAAAATCAAATGCGGGAATTGCGGGTATGCTCTTATGAGTATCTTTAATCCGTCCGGCAAGCAATATCTCCGTTGCACAAAGCGGCTGGATAACAAGAGTTGCCCCGGCTGTGGGAAAATCATCACTTCGGAACTGGAAGCGGTCACTTATCAGCAGATGGTGAAAAAGCTGGACAGCTACAAGACACTGACGGGCAGGAAGAAAGCGGCAAAGGCAAACCCGAAAATCGCCGCTCTGCAAGTGGAGCTTGCTCATGTGGACAGCGAGATTGAAAAGCTGGTAGACAGTCTGACGGGCGCAAACAATGTTCTGCTCTCCTATGTGAATGTGAAGATAGCCGAACTGGACGGACGCAAGCAGGAACTACTGGCGCAGATAGCGGAGTTGACGGTGGAAGCCATAAGCCCGGAACAGGTCAGCCAGATTTCCGGCTACCTCGACACTTGGGAGAATGTAGCCTTTGACGACAAGCGGCGGGTGGTGGACTTAATGCTCACTACCATAGCCGCTACAAGCGATAGCTTGAATATCACATGGAAAATCTGACGGGCGGCACACCTCCCGTCAGA
This sequence comes from Absiella sp. AM09-50, assembly GCF_003433845.1. Lineage (NCBI taxonomy): Bacteria > Bacillati > Bacillota > Erysipelotrichia > Erysipelotrichales > Erysipelotrichaceae > Amedibacterium > Absiella sp. AM09-50. Next base: position 81,492 of record NZ_QVFI01000003.1, on the reverse strand, counting down.
TACCTACCCTGTGTAGTCCCTTGTAAACTGTACTTTCGTAATATTAGGAAAATGATGTATAAATATTTTGTACATACCTCTTAATTAGATATGTATCCTTTATAGTCTTTATATATATTAATATATAAAAATATGATATATAATGTATATTTATCAAATAATTAATAAAAATCATTGCATCTGCTTTCCAACGCGTTATAATATAAGAAAATGAAGGAGGTAATAATATGGGGACATATGCAAAAGCGATGGTAGCATTAGAAATTGTTGTGAAAAAAAAGCAAGACAGATATTTTCCAATTGAAACACCAACAGATGAAATAATTGAGAAAATGGGTGAAATGATTAATCTAGAGTTGTATAACATTTATGAAAGTAAAAATGAAGTAGATTTTATCTTGAAGGAAGATATATTCCGGAAAAATATTAAAGCTTTTGTTTTGGAACAGGTAGAAATCTTTAATTCAGATGCCAAAAAAGTACAAGTAAAAGATATGGATGAGATGTTAACTGCAATAGAATCTGGAGAAGTGCTTTTAGAGAAAATTAATGAATATAGATATCAATTTAATGATATTGATCTTGGCATCGTAGATTGGGGATGGCCAAAGTATCGATATATAAGTGGACTTATCACTCAATGGAAAGGATTCTATTATCTGTATGAGGGAAAGGCGATTTTAGAAGATGATCGTTTTCTATCTACATATTTACACAAACTGATTCGTATGTGTTCAGATAATCCATTAAAAGATACTGTTGTCATCGATTTTGATTAAATTTGATAGGAGGAGATAAAGCATGGGAAAATATGCAAAAGCAGTCATTGCTACAGAGATTGTTGTAAAAAAGGAAAGGCGTTTCTTCAATCACAATAGGGATACAACTGATGAAGTATTGAAAGAATTAGAAAAAATAATTGATCCTGATTTATATGACGTGGAGGAAAATGACGATTATGTAGTATTAAAGCTACAATTAAAGGTGCTAAGACAGAATATTAAATCTTTTGTTCTTGAGCAGTTTGAATTAATCGGCAAAAAAACAAAAATAAAAGAAAGTGCAGAAAAAATTCTAACTTTATTCGAACAAGATGCATTTAAAATAGAAAACCTTGATGATTATATCTATGAACATGAGAATGAGTATGTAGGATTTAATTATTTTGATGGTAGTGGTTTTAATCGCAGGTATTTAAGCGATTTGACCTTATCTTTTGAAGGAATAATGTATTTATATGAAGGAAAGGTTTCCATGGAAGATTTTAGTGATTTTTCTACATATTTGCACCATTTAATTCGAGCATATTCTAAAAATCCATTAAAGGATACGGTTATATTAGATTTTGATTGAAAATAGGTTATACCTTCATGTTGAATCAAGAGTGTACGAAATCTCTTGATTCTTTTTTTGAGGAAATCAAGGATAATAGCGTATAATAAAGTAAAAAAGAGGAGGCCTTTCTTTTATGAAGTATGAAGTAATTAACAAAAATAATGCTTTGACATATGTAAGTGATGAAGATATAAGGCAAGCATTCGATTCTAAAGAGCCATTCAAAAGAGAAATAGTCAGAGCAATGGGACTCACAAATAATGAAGATTATTTACCATATTTGTATCAGGCACTTTATGATGAAAGTTTTATAATTCGTTTGGATGCAGCACAAAGTATTTTTATGATCAATGCAGAAAAAGGCTTGTCAGAATTAAAGAAAAGAAATGAAGCAATTGATGATTCTGAATTAGAAACAGAACCAAGTGAAAAAGCAAACTTGCTTGCTAGAATTATGAGAATTGAAAAAGGTGTAGAGGGTATCAAGGAATATATATTGTCAGATGATGGGTATGATATTGTGAAATATTGTTGTATTACTTATTATGGTTGTGGATATCGTTATCATGAAGAAGATGTAGAATTATTATGGTTTGTGATGGATTGCTTTTTGAATAAGGAAAAGAAATGGATGAAAGATTTGTCTTATCAAGAATATCGAGAGTTCATATATTTTGGATTAGAGAGTATTTGGCTTGCGGGTAGGGAAAGCGATATTTTAAATAAAGTAAGTGAGGAGCTTAATCAAAAAATATATCATATGATCACAAGAGTGATGAATCAAAAACCGACAACGGATATGAAAGAATTAATTGCGGAAATTTCTAAGTATATGAAAGAACCATATGCAATGAAGATTTTAGCACTACTAAAACATCATGTAAGTGGGGATGCGAAGCGGGAATATAAAAAATCATTAAAGAAATGGAATATCACAGAAGAAGAATTGTAAAAAGGTATGGAAACATTAGTTCTCATACCTTTTCTGTACGCTATATTTTATTTGGTTTGTGATTTTTCCTTTTCTGCTTTATATTCTTGATATCGGATATAAAATATTTCACATAAAATAAAGAACGCTGTTGTAGATTCAAATTTTCTGCCATGTTCCCCAGGAAGCTTTAAATTCGTTGTTGAAAAATAAACGTTCTCATCACTTAAACTAGCAAGGGTATTATGTTTTGATTTGGTGATAGAAATGATAGGAATATCCTTTAATTTCATCTTCCTTGCAAATTCTATTGTTAAATCACTTTCGCCATTTAAGGAAATCATGATCATGACATCCCCTTGGTTAAAGTTATATAAGATATCATCAATATCGGTTTTTCCATCGAAATAATAGAAGTAATCACCACCATTGAAAAACATACGATATAACTCTTTTGCGGCATTCAGTTGTACAGCACCTGAGCCATAAAGAAAAACGCGCTTAGCATGATAGATAATTTCAAAAACAGACTCCATATTTCTTTCTTTCAACTCTTGAATACTCTGGATATAACCATTACAAAGCATATCTAAATTGGAATTGTTTAGATTTGATTGTGAAGATGGCTGCATTTTTAAATACGTTTTCAGTTCACTAAAGCCACTTAATGATAGTTTTTTCGCAAATCTTATGATACTTGTTTTTGAAACATTACACTGTTTACTTAATTCTTCAATTGTCATTTCGCTGCATTTCATTCGGTGTTTACTTAGATATTCCCATATGTATAAATCATTAGGGTTTAAATCTGTGTGATATTTATTTACAAGTTCATCTAAATTCATAAATCTATCATTTTTGTCATTTAGAAAACCCCTTTCTTTTTGCAGGATAATTGTAACATAATTTTTAGGACTTAGAAATCTTATTCCAAAAACATACAAAAAAACAGAAAAAAATCCTTTTGAATTAAATTCCAGTTTCTGTGAAATATCACGAAAAAAGGCCACAGGACCTAAGACTGTGTGAAACATTGAATAAGCAGGGAAAGTGTTGTTATATATAGGAGTCGAGAAAAAGAGATGAAATAGGAGGAATTTATATGAGAAGAAAATCATCTATTTGTATTGCGGGTGGAGGAAGTACTTTTACTCCAGGTATCGTATTAATGTTATTAGAAAACCAGGACCGCTTTCCAATTAAAAGAATCACACTTTATGACAATAATGCAGAGCGTCAGGAAAAACTGGCAAAAGCTTGTGCAATCATGATGAAAGAGAAAGCTCCAGAAATTGAATTTAATTATACAACAGATCCAGAAACAGCCTTTACAGGTATTGATTTTGTTATGGCACACATCCGTGTTGGATTATATGCCATGAGAGAACTTGATGAAAAGATTCCATTGAAATATGGCGTTGTCGGACAGGAAACTTGTGGACCTGGTGGAATTGCTTATGGAATGCGTTCTATTGGACCAGTAATTGAAATCGCAGATTATATGGAAAAATATTCTCCAGATGCATGGTTATTAAACTATTCTAATCCAGCTGCCATCGTAGCAGAAGCAACTCGTCGTTTACGCCCTGGTAAACGTATCATCAATATTTGTGATATGCCAGTAGGTCTTGAAACAACAATGGCAACAATTTTAGGTTTACAATCACGTAAAGAAATGGAAATCCGTTATTATGGATTGAACCACTTTGGATGGTGGACAAGTATCAAAGATAAAGATGGCAATGATTTAATGCCAAAATTGAAAGAACATATTTCTCAATATGGCTATGCTGTCAATACAGAAGATTTCCAGCACAAAGATGCAAGCTGGCAGGAAACATATACAAAGGCAAAAGATGTGTTTGCATTAGATCCTAATACTCTGCCTTCTACTTATTTGAAATATTATTTATATCCAGATTATGTAGTAAAACATTCTGATCCTAACTATACACGTGCAAATGAGGTCATGGATGGACGTGAAAAAACAGTATTTGGTCAGGCTGCAAAAATTATAGAAAATGGTACGATGAAAGGCAATGAATTTGCTGTTGGTGTTCATGCAAGCTTTATCGTTGACTTAGCTTGTGCAATTGCATTTAATACAAAAGAAAGAATGTTGTTGATTGTTGAAAATAATGGTGCAATTGAAAACTTTGATCCAACAGCGATGGTAGAAATTCCATGTATCGTAGGAAAAGATGGACCAGAACCATTAGCAATGGGAAAAATTCCTACATTCCAAAGAGGTTTAATGACAGAACAGGCATGTGTTGAAAAACTGGTTGTGGAAGCATGGATAGAAGGAAGCTATCAGAAATTATGGCAGGCCATTACATTATCTAAAACAGTACCTAGTGCATCTGTAGCTAAACAGATTTTAGATGATTTAATTGAAGCAAACAAAGATTACTGGCCAACATTGAAATAGTGAAAAAGATAGGAAAAGTCAGAAATGCCTTTTCCTTTTTTTGTATATTCTTAAAAACAAGAATAAAAATATTAATTAATTTTTTAAAATTCTAAAAATACAAGAAAAACTGTTATAATAAAAAGTGGCGTTATATATGGAGATGAAAATATGAAGCTTGATGAGTTGGTGAATCAGTATTATGATGATTTAAACATGAATGATTTACACATATGGGGCTATATTGCCAATCATAAAAGAGAATGTGCAGCAATGACGATTGAAGAAGTGGCAGAGAAGTGCAATGTTTCTAGAACAGGAATTTTACGGTTTGCGAAAAAAATATCTCTACAGGGATTCAGTGAATTGAAATTCTATTTAAGAATGGAAAATGTTGAAGAAAATGAATTAACGGATGAAAAGATTGATTCTATATCCCAAAGCTATATCAAAGGCATTCAAAGTTTTACAGAACAAAATTTAGATAAAGTCTGCGATGAGATTTATTATGCGAAAAGAATCTTTGCATATGGCAGTGGCGTGATTCAACAATCTGCGGTCAGAGAATTAAAACGCTTGATGTTTAAGCTGAATGTTATTGTTTATATGATCAATGGGACTGCAGAAATTGGATTTTTATTGAATAATTTAAGAGAAGGGGATGTTGTTTTTCTTTTCTCATTGGGTGGGGAAAGTGCCCAGATATGCAAGTTTGGGAAACAATTAAAAGAGAAAGATTGTAAAATTGTTACAATTACAAGAATGCAACATAATACATTAGCTGAATTAGCGGATGTCGCAGTATATTTTTCATCTATGTCAAAACCGATTATGATTGAAAACCATAGATTTGAACCGGTAACCATGTTTTTCTTTGTAGTAGAAATGTTGTTTTTAAGATATGCAATGTATCAACATAACAAGTCAATAGAAGAAAGTAAATGAAAAGTGGAAGAAATTCCACTTTTTGTGAAAAAGAACGAAGAATGTATATCAATACGAAAATAATCCAGAACAAGGAAACATAGATTCCTTCATGATATAATGCAGCCATGAAGGAGAGGTAAAGGATATGTTTTCAATATTTAAAAAGAAGAGTAAAGGTTTTACAATCAAAGCGCCAATTGATGGTGTATGTAAGGATTTGAGTGAAGTACCTGATGAAGTGTTTTCAGAAAAGATGATGGGGGATGGAGTTGCGATTGAACCAACAGGGGATGTATTATGTGCTCCAATCGATGGCACAATTACAATGTTGATTGATTCACACCATGCATTTGGAATGACGAGTCCTGAAGGAATCGAAGTTCTGGTGCATTGTGGCTTGGAAACAGTAAACTTGAAAGGACAAGGTTTTGAGGTATTAAAGAATGTCAATGAAAAAGTAAAAGCTGGAGAACCAATTATCAAAGTAGATCGCTCATTTATGGAAAAAGAAAATATCCCATTGATTACACCTGTTATCGTATTAAATCCATTAGATAAGAAAATTGTTACTTATCATGTTGGAGAACAGGTAAAGGTAAAGGATAGCGATATTCTTGAACTTGCGTAATATAAAATTAATTGCCTGTGATGTGGATGGAACTTTATTTAACAGCAAAGGAAAAATAGGTAATGAAACAAAGAAGATATTGATGAAACTCCAACAACAAGGAGTGAAGATTGCGATTTGTAGTGGGAGAGCACCTTTTGAATTAAAGAGCATTGTGGATGAATTAGAATTAAAACGCTATGATGGTTATCTGTTGCATGGCAATGGTGCTGGCATTTATCATGTAAAGAAGGATGTAAATATTCAGTTTCCACAAGTACCTCCAGATGCCATATCAGAAATTATTAAGATTGCGCATGCGATGCATTTGTTTGTGATCGTATCTCAAAAAGGCAACTATGCATGTAGTTATACACTACCTTTGGCAATCAAAAGGGAAATCGCGAAACGTCTTTATCGACCAATGCGTGCATCTAAAGTGGTAAGATTGCGTCAATTTGCTTATATGGCAAGAAATGCAAATATGGTTGAGCACTTAGAGAATCATATTCATAATGCCGCCAATAAACTATGTATCAGAGGTAATCCTAAGATTTTGCACAGGGCAGAAGATGCCATTCGTAAAAAGTATCCTGAAAAATTTAATTATTTTTACCTTAGTGAAGGTTCTTTGGAAATCACAGATATCCATGTAAGTAAGGCACAGGCATTGTTATCACTTTGTGATCAATTGGATATCCATTTGGACCAGGTCATTGCTTTTGGCGATAGTAACAATGATGATGAGATGTTATCCATTATACCTTATGGGGTGGCAATGGAAAATGCCTTTCCATCAACGAAATCAGCGGCATCTTATATCACAAAGTCCAATGATGAGGAAGGAATTGCGGTATTTTTACATAACTTTTTTAACCAGTAAACACTGGTTTTTCTTTTTTTTTAAGTACTGGATAATATTCCAAAAATTGTGAAAAATTTCTACAAATGGACATCAAAACAGAAGATGTTTGAAATATTGTAAACGATTACACATGTGGTATGATGTATTACGTCAAGAGAACAAAGTGATTTGACAAAAAGAAAAGGAGACATGAATTTATGATGCAAAAGATTCAAAGATTCGGAGGGGCAATGTTTACACCCGTACTATTATTTGCCTTCTCAGGAATCATGGTTGGTTTATGTACCGTATTCCAATCAGAGATGATTATCGGCAGTATTGCTGCTCCAGAAACTGGATGGTATCAGTTCTGGTATGTAATTAAGGAAGGAGCATGGACACTATTTAGACAAGTACCGTTATTGTTCGTGATTGCTTTACCAATCGGGTTAGCGAAAAAACAAAATGCACGTGCTTGTATGGAAGCATTTGTTCTTTACTTAACATTCAACTATATGTTAGCAGCCATGTTGACAAACTGGGGATCCAGCTTTGGTGTTGATTTCAGTATTGAAGCAGCAAGTGGAACTGGTTTAGCATCCATCGCAAGTATCAAAACATTAGATACAGGTATGATTGGTGCTTTGGCAATCGCAGGTATTGTTGTATTCTTACATAATCGTTATTTCGATACAGAGCTGCCTGAATGGTTAGGGGTATTCAAAGGATCATCATTTATCTGCTTAATCGGATTCTTCGTAATGATTCCAGTCGCATTCTTATTTATGGCAATCTGGCCAAGAGTACAGAGCTTAATCGCAGGTATGCAGAGCTTCTTTATTTCAAGTGGCGCGTTAGGAATCTGGGTATACACATTCTGTGAACGTATCTTGATTCCAACTGGATTACATCACTTCATCTATATGCCAATGGCTTATGAATCAATTGTAGTTGAGGGCGGATTCAAAGCAGCTTGGGCATTAGGTTTACCAGAATTTGCGAAATCTACAGAAAGCTTATCAACATTATTCCCTGCTGGTGGATTTGCACTGTATGGACACTCAAAAGTATTCGCACCTATTGGAATTGGGGCTGCATTCTATGTAACTGCAAAACCAAACAAGAAAAAAGAAGTCTTAGGTTTGATGCTTCCAGTCGCATTAACAGCTGCATTTGCTGGTATCACAGAACCTATTGAATTTACATTCTTATTTATCGCACCAGTATTATTCTTTGTACATGCATTACTTGCCGCAACACTTGCCATGGTGGAATTTATGGCTGGTGTATCTGGAGAATTCTCTAGTGGTTTGATTAACTGGGCAGCTTTAAACTGGTTACCATTAGGGGCAACACATGGCATGACATATGTGATTCAGGTAGTCATTGGTCTAGTATTTAGTGGTATTTGGTTTATCGTATTCCGTTTCATGATTTTGAAAATGAATCTTGCGACACCAGGACGTGAAGATGATGATGAAGAAGTAAAATTAGTATCTAAGAAAGAATATAAAGCCGCAAAAGCTGCAGGAGCAGTTCCAGGCAGTGATGAAGACACAAGTAATGATCCAAAAGAAGATGTAAAAGTAGAAGGTGGCAATGCCGCAAAAGCCGCTGCATTCTTAGAAGCACTGGGCGGTAAAGATAACATTCAGGATGTCACAAACTGTGCAACACGTTTACGTGTAACAGTAAAAGATGATAGTATCGTCGCACCACTTGCAGTATTCAAAAAAGCAGGTGCTCATGGTTTGGTACACAAGGGGAAAGCTTTACAGGTAATTGTAGGTTTAAGTGTTCCAAGTGTACGAGAAGAATTTGAAAATTTATTAAAATAGAAAAGAGGTTTATACCTATGAAAAAAAGTTCAATCGTGATTGCAGGAGGAGGGTCTACCTTCACTCCTGGAATCGTTATGATGTTACTAGAACACGCAGATGAATTTCCAATTCGTCAGATCAAGTTTTATGATAATAATGAAGAACGTCAGGATAAAGTCGCAAAAGCTTGTGAAATTATTATTCGTGAACGTGATCCAGAAATTAACTTTATCGCAACATGTGATCCAAAAGAAGCATTTACAGATGTAGATTTCTGTATGGCACATATTCGTGTAGGTCTATATGCGATGCGTGAAAAAGATGAAAAGATACCTTTGAAATATGGTGTAGTAGGACAGGAAACTTGTGGTCCTGGTGGAATCGCTTATGGTATGCGTTCTATCGGTGGTGTTATTGAAATCCTTGACTACATGGAAAAATATTCACCAAATGCTTGGATGTTAAATTATTCTAATCCAGCAGCAATCGTGGCAGAAGCGACACGTCGTTTACGTCCTAATTCTAAGATTATCAATATCTGTGATATGCCAATCGGTATTGAAACACGTATGGCAAAAGCCATTGGTTTAGAATCACGTAAAGATATGGAAGTACGTTATTATGGATTAAATCATTTTGGCTGGTGGACAAGTATCAAAGATAAAGAAGGAAACGATTTAATGCCACAAATCAAAGAGCATGTAAAACAATATGGATATGCTTCAAAAGATGGTGTAGATCCACAACATCCGGGCAGCAGTTGGGATGACACAATGAAAAAAGCAAAAGATGTATATGCATTAGATCCTGAAACACTACCGAATACTTATTTGAAATATTACCTATACCCAGATTATGTAGTGAAAGAATCAAATCCAAATTATACACGTGCAAATGAAGTAATGGATGGTAGAGAAAAAGAGATTTTTGGGGAATGTGAACGTATCGTACAAGCAGGTAGCGCAAAGGACACAACACTAAGTATTAATGGACATGCATCTTATATTGTAGACTTGGCGAAAGCATTGACTTATAATACAAAAGAACGTATGCTATTGATTGTAGAAAATAATGGTGCAATCGAAAACTTTGATCCAACTGCAATGGTAGAGATTCCATGTATTGTTGGAAAAGATGGCTATGAACCTATGGCAATGGGCAAGATTCCTACATTCCAAAGAGGTTTAATGAGCGAACAGGTTTGTGTGGAAAAACTGGTAGTAGAAGCATGGATAGAAGGAAGCTATCAAAAACTTTGGCAGGCACTTACTTTATCAAAAACCGTTCCAAGTGCAGCTGTCGCAAAACAAATTCTAGATGATTTAATCGAAGCAAATAAAGCATATTGGCCTGAATTAAAATAGGCAAAGAAAAAGTGAAGGGTTGAAGAAGATATGAAAACAAATACAATAAGATTAACACAGAAGAAACCAAAAAAAGCAGTAAGAATCGCACAGAAGAAACAAACCAAAATTGAAAGACTATCTAAAATCATGTTGATTGGGACTGTTCTTTGTTGTATGGCACCATTTCTATATGTGATGTCTATGCAAATGAAGGCTTCAAGTAGTGGAATCACAATGATGAATCTTATCGAAACAAATCCACTTGTGAATCTGAATATGATTGCCGCATTCCTAAATCCATTCGTGGGGTATATGCTGTTTCTTACGAGAAAACGTTTATTGGCATATGAAAACTATGAGAGCGTTTATTTAAACCTTGCGATTTTAATGGTTGCGCAGATATGTTCTATGAATATTCTTTACCTGTGCTTGTTCGCCTATGTATTATATAAAGCGATGGATGTTTATGAAAAACCATTTAAATCTGCATTTCAGGCTATGAGTAAATCTTTTGTTGGTAAAGAACTGGGTGGAAGTATCTTAATCTTCTGTTTCTTCTTACTGATCACTCTTTTAACACTTCGCTTAAACTTTCTTGCATAAATGATTGTTTGAGGAGTTTATGGAAAGCGTATTCTATAGACTCCTCTTTTTGATAAGAAAGGAGAGCCTTTCATGGATTTTTCAAATATTTTTCTTCAGATGTTTATTTTATTTTCTCTCATGATTGTTGGATATTTATGTAATCATTATCATATCCTTGGAAAAGCAGAAAATAAAATGTTATCGAAGCTTGTGATGACAGTAGGTGTTCCTGGTTTGATTATCGCCTCTGTCAAAAATGGCTGTCCTTTTGATGATCGTATGGAACTATTTTATGTTTTACTTGTTGTATCTGGTGTGAATATGCTGTTACCACCTATTTCGATTGTTATTAATAAAATTTTACATGTACAGGAGGATAGCTCACTTTATAAATTTATGTTTATATTTCCAAATGCAGGATTTATTGGATTTCCTGTCATATCCGCAATATTTGGAGAAGGTGCATTGATCTATGCAGCTTTATTTCAGCTGCCTCACAACGTATTAATGTATACCTATGGAATATCTCTTGTGAATGGCGGACATCGAGCAAAAACAAGTCTGAAGGACTTTATCAATCCCTGTATTGTGGCAGCCTTAATTGCCTGTGTTATATGTTTATGTGATATCAAAGAGCCACAAATGATATGGCAAAGCTGTACATATTTAGGAAATATCACAACGCCTTTGGGCATGTTGATTATCGGCTCATCCCTTGCGGATGTGGATATGAAGCATGTACTTGATGATTTAAAGGTGATACCGTTTATATTCTTAAAATTATTACTATTCCCATTAATTGTATATGGAATTATGCATATGTTTGTCACAAATGAGATTCTGGTTTATGTTGTGACAATTACACTAGCGATGCCTGTGGCAACTAATGCTGTGATTATGACAAATGTGTATGATGGCAATGTGCAGTTATCAAGTAAAACAGTATTCCTTACTACGGTATGTTCCATCTTATCCATACCTTTACTTTGTATGATACTTACTGGGTTTTAAATGAATAAATTATAAAATTTAAAATGGAGAGTGAATAAAATGAAAAAATATAATATTGTAATAGTTGGTGGAGGAAGTACCTTTACACCAGGCTTTTTAAAAAGCTTCTGTAGAATGCAGAAAGAGTTCCCATTAAATAAACTGGTATTATTTGATATTGATGGAGAACGTCAAAAACCAATCGGAGAATTTGGAAAACTGTTGTTTCAGGATAATGCACCTGAGGTAGAATTCTCTTATACGACAGATATCAAAGAAGCATATACAGATATGGATTTTGTATTCATGCAAATGCGTGTAGGAAAATATGCAATGCGTGAACTAGATGAAAAAATACCTTTGCGTATGGGATTGATTGGTCAAGAAACAGTAGGTGCAGGTGGTTTTGCATATGGCCTTCGTTCCACAAAAGAAATGATTAAAGCGGTATATGATATTCGTAAATATGCACCAGAAGCATGGATTTTAAACTATTCCAATCCAGCAGCGATTGTCGCAGAAGCTTTACGCAGAGAATTCCCTGATGATAAGCGAATCTTGAATATCTGTGATCAGCCTGAAAATATTGTACGTTCTGCCAGCCGTTCTTTAGGATGTGACTTCCACTTGTTAGATCCTGTATACTTTGGTTTAAATCACTATGGTTGGTTTACACATTTATATAATGTAGAAACAGGTGAAGATTTATTACCAAAATTAAGAGAAATTATTCATGAACGTGGCTTTTTACCACAGGATGCTGAACAGCGTGATCAATCCTGGTTAGATACATATGGCTATGTACAACAAATGATGGAAGATTTCCCTGAATTCCTGCCAAACTCTTATGATCAATACTATCTATATCCATATTATAAACTGGAACACTTAAATCCAGAATATACACGTACAGATGAAGTAAGAAATGGTCGTGAAAAACGTGTATTTGAAGAATGTAATAAGATTATTGAAGCGGGCACAACAAAAGGACTTGTGGATATTCATGAAGATGCACATGCGGAATTTATGATTGATGTCGCAATGGATATCGCATATAATCGCAATAACCGTCATATTATCATTACAGAAAATAATGGTTTAATCGCAAACATGCAGGATGATGCTATGGTTGAAGTTGCGGCAGAATTAGGCGCAAATGGTCCAAGACCAATGGGTGTTGGCAATATTCCAACCTTCTATAAAGGCTTGCTGGAACAGCAGGTGGCTTATGAGAAATTGACAGTGGATGCATATTTTGAACATTCTTATCAAAAAGCTTTACAGGCATTAACATTAAATCGTTTGATTAATGATGCGAAAAAAGCCAGAGAAGTATTAGATAAATTAATAGAAGCCAATGGTGATTATTTCCCTGAATTAAAATAAGATCAATAAGCACACATTCTCGTGTGCTTATTGACTTTCTATTGTAATCTGCCCTAAAATGAAAGTATATAGGGAGAAGGGATACACATGTTAGAAAAAATGAATAAAACGAAACTATTGGCGGATTCTGTCGCAGATCAAATCAACGATTTAATCAAAGACAGGCAATTGCATCCTGGAGATAAATTACCAAGTGAGATGGAATTAATGGAGGCTTTAAATATAGGCAGAGGCACGGTACGTGAAGCGGTTAAAATATTAGTTTCCAGAAACGTTTTAGTAATTAAGCGGGGGATTGGTACATTTGTAAGCGAACATACAGGGCAAATCGATGATCCATTGGGATTTAATTATGTTGAAGATAAAGAAAAGTTATTTTTAGATACTTTAGAGTTACGCTCATGGATAGAACCCAATATGGCAAAGTGTGCTGCCAAAACAGCAAGTGATGAACAAATCAGTGAATTAAAAAAGCTTTGTGATGTAATAGAAGCACAGTTAAAAGAAAATAAGGATCATACACAGGCAGATATTAAATTTCATACACTGATCGCAAACTGTACAGATAATCTGGTAATATCTATTTTGATTCCAATTATCAGTGTTGGTGTAACAACATCTATTTCTTTAACACAATCAATATTAAAAGAAGAAACCATTCATACGCATCGAGAGATTGTAAATTGTATTGCGGCACATGATGAACAAGGAGCTTATAATGCAATGAAAAAACACATTGATGAGAATCAAAGATGCGCAAAAAAGATGATTCAAAAATGATAAAAAAGTGAGAAATTTCACAGAAAGTGGAATATCTTACTTTTTTTCTTTGTGCTATTGTGTCTATAAGAAAAGCGATTACAATATAGACATAAGACGTCATATGTCTTGCGGAGGATGGATATGAAAAGTCAGGAAATAAGAAAGATAGCACCAGAAATGGATCCCTTAAGAATAGGAATGGGATGGAGTATTGATGATTTATCTAAAACACAAATCATGGTAGAAAGTACCTTTGGAGATTCCCATCCAGGCAGTGCTCATTTATTTACACTCGTAGAGAAAGCATGTGAAGGAATCAAAAAGGCCAATGGTAAGGGTGCCAGATACTTTACAACAGATATCTGTGATGGACAGTCCCAAGGACACGATGGGATTAATTATTCTTTAGCTTCACGTGATTTAATTGCGGCAATGATTGAAACACATGCGCAGGCTACACCATTTGATGGTGCAGTGTATATCGCTTCATGTGATAAAGGAATGCCTGCCCATTTGATGGCAGCCGGAAGAAATAATATCCCTTGTATATTTGTGACAGGAGGTGTGATGGAAGCTGGTCCTCATCTATTAACGCTTGAACAAATCGGTGCCTATAGTGCAATGGCACAGCGTGGAGAAATTAGCGAAGAAGAATTTCTATATTATAAACACCATGCCTGCCCAAGTTGTGGGGCATGTAGTTTTATGGGAACTGCCTCTACGATGCAGATTATGGCGGAAGCATTGGGCTTGATGTTACCAGGCAGCGCCTTGATGCCTGCGACTTGCGAAGATTTAAAAGATGTAGCAGAAAAAGCAGGGAAACAAGCAGTCTGGCTTGCGGAACATGATATAAAGCCTAGTGATATCGTTACATGGAAATCATTTGAAAACGCCATTAAAGTACATGCGGCAATATCTGGTTCTACCAATAGCCTGTTGCATTTACCGGCAATCGCAAAAGAATTTGGTATTGAATTAGATAGTGATGCCTTTGATCGACTTCACAGAGGTGCACATTATTTACTAAATATTCGACCAGCAGGGAAATGGCCTGCCCAATATTTCTACTATGCAGGAGGCGTACCTGCCGTGATGGAAGAAATCAAAGATCAATTACATTTGGATGTCATGACAGTCACAGGAAAAACACTTGGTGAAAACTTAGAAGAATTAAAACAGAATGGCTATTATGAACGATGTGCTTCCTTGTTAGAAAAAACAGGTGTAAAAAAAGAAGACGTGATTTATCCATATGATCATCCAATCGGAGAGAATGGAACCATTGCCGTATTGAAAGGAAATCTTGCACCACTTGGCTCTGTCATGAAACATTCTGTCGTGCCAAAACCTATGCAGGAAACAATATTAAAAGCTCGTGTATTTGATTGTGAAGAAGATGCCATTGATGCCATTATAAAGAAAAAAATCCAACCTGGAGATGCCGTATTTATCAGATATGAAGGTCCAAAAGGCAGTGGTATGCCAGAGATGTTTTATACTACCGAAGCGATTGCCTCTGATCCAGAATTAAGTGCATCCATCGCATTGATCACAGATGGAAGATTTTCAGGGGCATCGAAAGGTCCTGCCATTGGACATGTATCACCAGAAGCACAAGAAGGTGGACCAATCGCACTTGTAGAAGATGGTGATTTAATTCAAATCAGTGTAAAAGAACGTAAACTAGCCATTGTTGGTATTCATGGTGAGATGATGAGTGATAAAGAAATTGATGAAATACTTGCACAGCGTAAACAAAACTGGAAGCCAAAGAAAGCAAAATATGAAAAAGGAATTCTATCAATTTATACACAATTAGCAAGTTCTCCAATGAATGGTGGAGGAATGGAATGGAGAAAAGAGAATGAATAATACAGCATTAATGAAAAGAATATACGAATTAGGAATTGTACCAGTGATTGCATTAGATGATGTAGAAGCTGCATCAGGATTAGCAAAGGCTTTATGTAAAGGCGGTCTTGCGATTGCGGAGGTTACCTACCGTACAGCATGTGCTCATGATGCCATGATAGAAATGAAAAAAGCATGCCCGGATATGATTGTTGGGGCTGGTACAGTTCTGACAAAGGAACAAGTAGATTCCGCATTAGATGCCGGTGCGCAGTTTATTGTAAGTCCTGGCTTGAATCCAGCGATTGTTTCTTACTGTTTAGAAAAACAGGTGCCTATTTTACCTGGCTGTGCAACGCCTAGTGATTTAGAAAAGGCAATAGAACTGGGTCTATCTATCGTAAAATTCTTTCCTGCAGAGGCAAATGGCGGTATCAAAGCGATTAAGGCTATGTCTGCGCCATATAAAGATTTACGCTTTATGCCAACAGGGGGTGTGAATGAAAATAACTTATCCGCATATTTATCCTTTGATAAAATCATTGCTTGTGGTGGTACATGGATGGTACCAAAAGAGCTGATTAAAACAAAAGATTTTGATCAGATAGAACATTTAACAAGAACTGCAGTAAAGAAAATGTTAAATTTGAAATTAGCACATGTAGGTATTAATGCAGAAGATCAAAGTGATCTATGTGCAGATATATTAAATAAATTCAGTTATGAAGCATCAGATGATCGTGAAAAATCCATCTTCGTTGGAGATGTTGAGCTTATGAAGAAACCAGCTTATGGAAAAATAGGGCATTTGGCATATTCGACCAGCAATGTGGAGCGTGCGGTTTTTTATCTAAAACAGGCAGGATTTACATTTGATGAGAACAGTGCGGTTTATGATGCAAATGGGCATTTGACATTTATTTACGCAAATGAAGAAGTGCATGGCTTTGCGCTTCATCTGGTAAAGGAGAAAAATTAATATGAAAGTTATTACATTTGGAGAAATCATGTTGCGATTAGCACCACATGGCTATTATCGTTTTTCACAAGCAAACGACTTTGAGGCAACCTTTGGTGGTGGAGAAGCCAATGTCGCAGTATCACTTGCCAATTATGGCTTGGATACAGCTTTTGTCACAAAACTGCCAATGCATGATATAGGACAGTGTGCTGTGAATGATCTAAGAAAATATGGTGTCGATACTTCTATGATTGTACGTGGTGGTGATCGTGTTGGTATCTATTATTTGGAGAAAGGTGCCAGTCAACGTGCATCACAGGTCATTTATGATCGTGCACATTCTGCCATCGCAGAAGCAATACCAGAAGATTTCAACTGGGCAAAGATTTTTGAAGGTGTGGACTGGTTCCATTTTACAGGAATCACACCTGCATTAAGTGATGATGTTGCCGCTATTACATTAGAAGCATGCAAAGCCGCAAAAGCAAAAGGTGTTATGATTTCTTGTGATCTAAACTTCCGTAAGAAATTATGGACAAGTGAAAAAGCAGGACAAGTCATGGGAGCACTAATGAACTATGTCGATGTATGTATCGCCAATGAAGAAGATGCTGAAAAAGTATTTGGTATCAAAGCAAGCAATACAGATATCACAAGTGGACAATTAAACCATGAAGGATATATTGATGTCGCAAAACAATTAACGAAACGCTTTGGATGTAAAGCAGTGGCCATCACTTTACGTGAAAGCATTTCTGCATCCGACAACAACTGGGCAGCGATGCTATATACAAATGATGAAGCCTATTTCTCAAAGAAATACCCTGTACACATCGTTGATCGTGTCGGTGGTGGAGATTCCTTTGGCGCAGGTTTGATCTATGCGATGCTTATGAAGAAAAAGCCACAGGATACGATCGAATTTGCGGTAGCGGCAAGCTGTTTAAAACACAGTATTGAAGGAGATTATAATCGAGTCAGTGTAAAAGAAGTAGAAAATCTAGCCAATGGCGATGGCTCAGGCAGAGTACAACGATAATTCAATCATATGGGATGTTTATACATTCCATATTTTTTATATTAAGCATTCCTCACTTCCGCTTCCTTCTAAGATATCATGCCTGAAAAGCATGATTGTAAATAGAAATGAAGTATTAGATTTATTGAGAACTTCGCATTACAATATCATTGTAAAGTAATAGGAGGATAACGATGGAATATATCACATTAGGAAACTCAGATTTACAGGTATCAAGAATATGTCTAGGCTGTATGGGATTTGGCGATGCACAACAAGGCATGCACACATGGACACTTCCATATGAGGATAGTAAACAGATTATCCAGCATACATTAGAATCTGGAATCAATTTCTTTGATACAGCAATGGCATATCAAAATGGCACAAGTGAAATCTATCTGGGAAAAGCAATCAAAGAACTCGCAAAACGGGAAGATGTAATCATTGCGACAAAGTTCACACCAAGAACACAGGAGGAAATCAACCAACATATTTCTGGACAACAACACGTAGAAAACTGTTTAAATGCAAGCTTGGAACGCTTAGGCATGGATTATGTAGATTTATATATCTATCATATGTGGGATTACCATACACCGATTGAAGAAATCATGGAAGGACTACATCGTGTGATTCAACAGGGAAAAGTAAGATATATCGGTATTTCTAATTGTTACGCATATCAACTGGCGAAGGCGAATATGATTGCCAGAGCAAATGGCTGGGAAGAATTTATTTCTATTCAGGGGCATTATAATCTGATATTTAGAGAAGAAGAAAGAGAAATGGTACCTTATTGTAAAGAAGAAAATATCGCATTAACACCATACAGTGCATTAGCTTCTGGTCGTTTGGCAAAGAAAGCAGGAGAACAATCAAAACGGTTGGTTGAAGATCAATTTGCGAAAGGCAAATATGATGCAAGTGCAGATATAGATTTAGAAATTATCAAAAGAGTAGAAGAATTAGCGATAAAAAGGAATGTATCCATGAGTGAAATATCTATCGCATGGCTACTCACAAAAACAACATCTCCAGTTGTTGGCGCAACGAAATTGCATCATATTGATGGCGCTGTAAAGGCAGTTGATCTGAAGTTGTCAGAAGATGAAATCAACTATCTGGAAGAATTATATAAACCACATCCACTTGTTGGTGTGATGGCACAAAATAAATAGGAAGAATTGATACTTCCTTTTATTTGCGCAAATTTATAGAAAAAGGAAGGTAATTTATGTTCACAAATCAAGATTTAAAGAAAATGATACTCCCCTTGTTTATGGAACAGCTGCTGGTTATGCTGGTTGGTCTTGCGGATACATTTATCATAAGTTTTGCGGGAGAAGCCGCTGTTTCCGGGGTATCCTTGGTCAATATGTTTAATACAGTATTCATTTATCTTTTCACGGCACTGGCATCAGGGGGAGCTGTTGTCATTAGTCAATATATCGGAAGAAAAGACAGTACACATGCGGGCATGTCCGCAAGTCAGCTATTGATGTTTTCCACTCTTTTCTCCATTGTAATATCCTTGTGTATTCTGATAAATGCACGTTCCATATTAAGTTTATTATTTGGAAATGTTGAGCCTGCTGTAATGGCATCCTGCATGACATATTTACGTATCTCTATTTACTCTTATCCAGCACTTGCCGTATATAATGCTGGTGCTGCTGTATATCGCAGTTTTGGGAAAACGAAAACAACCATGTATATTTCTATTGGTTCTAATATCATTAATGTTATTGGAAACTGTATTGGGGTATTTGTTTTACATGCCGGTGTTGCCGGTGTCGCATACCCTTCTTTACTGGCAAGAATCTTTTCTGCCGTTGTGATTACCATAATGTGTTTTGATAAAAAGAATATGGTATATTATCAAGTCAAATGGATCATCAGCTGGCATCAAGATTTATTGAAGAGAATATTAAGTATTGCGATTCCAAATGGTATCGAAAGTGGGATCTTCCAACTTGTGAAAGTGGCATTAAGCAGTATTGTGGCATTATTTGGGACCTATCAAATTGCCGCCAATGGTGTTGCACAAAGTATCTGGTCACTTGCTGCACTTACAGGAATCAGTATGAGTCCGGTATTTATCACAGTCATTGGAAGAGTGATGGGTGATCATGATATTGTACAGGCTGAGATGTATTTCAAAAAGCTGTTGAAGATTACCTTTATAATATCAATCATATGGAATGCTTTGATTTTGCTCGCTATGCCACTGATCCTGCACTTCTATGCATTAGCTGAAGAAACAAAACAGCTGGTGTTCTTATTGGTATTGATTCACAATGTATGTAATGCATTTGTATTCCCATTCTCTGGGCCATTAAGTGATGGATTAAGAGCAACTGGTGATGTGAAATTTACGATGATTGTATCCATTTGTTCAACAATATTTGGTAGATTTATTTTCTCATATATTCTAGGTATTGTATGTAATCTGGGTGTGATTGGTATTGCTTTTGCAATGTGTTTAGACTGGGTAATCAGAGGTTGTTTATTCTATTATCGTTTCCGTTCTAAAAAATGGCAGAGTTTTCGTGTGATATCATAAATATTTCATATGAGGGGAAATATTGCAGTTTATTTCAATTGAATTAGTTGTGATTTTATATAGATAACGACTAACCAAGAATCTATTTCTTAATTAGTCGTTTTTATTTATTCATTATGCTGTAATTTAAATATTGTCTTTTGCGCTTCAATTTCAGCTCTTAATTCTTCATCCGTAGGCAAATATAGTTTATACTTACTTGCAAATAACTGTTCATTTCCTTTTAAAACTGAATAACGAGCAATATCTTCATCTGTATCTGAACATAAAATAATACCAATAGTAGGGTTATCTCCTTCTGTACGCTTTAATTCATCATACATTCTTACATACATATCCATTTGTCCTACATCTTGATGTGTTACTTTTTCTGTTTTCAAATCAATTAGCACAAAACATTTTAAATAGTAATTATAGAAAACTAAGTCAATAAAATAATCTTGTTTTTCTGTATGAATATGTTGTTGCCTGGAGATAAATGCATATCCTTTTCCAAGTTCCATTAAGAATTTTTGAAGATTACTAATAATACTTGATTCAAGCTGTGTTTCAGTAAATGATGTATCAGTTGATAAAGACAAGAATTCTGCAATCACTGGATTTTTAATAAATTCTAACTTATCATATTTACTATTACCTGTAAGTTGTTTCATTTCTTCGATTACTGGTTCTTTTACTTGAGATTTTAATAAACGATAATAATATTGTGATGAAATATTACGTTGCAAGGTTCTAACACTCCAAGTTTGTTCAATTGCTTCATTCTCATACCAGTTACGTGCTTTATCATCTTTTACTTGTATTAGAGTACGATAATGAGTCCAGCTGAGCAATGGAACAGATTTTCCACTCACTGAGTGGAAAATGTTTGGATACATTTTATAGAAAGAATAAAAACTGTAAAGATTTGTTTTTGTATATCCTTTACCATACTCATTTGTAAGTTCTTTTGATAATTTTCTTATAAGTGTTGTTCCATATTCAGCACGATCTTCATCCTTTAGTTCTTCTTCAGCTATTCTATATCCAATTAACCAGTTTCGATAAACTAAAGCCGTATTAATTGCTTGATATGCCTGTTTTTGTGATAAATCAATAATATTCTTTAAATCAGAAACAATATCATCTGTTTTCTCAACTTCAATAAGTTGAGTGACGTACTCCCACCACTTATGCAAAGCATAGAAGTGGGGCTTCTTGTTCGATGAAACTATCGTTTCAAGCATTCGCAAGCTATCCCCGCTCGTCCTTCGGTTCTTTTTATTATCTTTCATCAGATACTTTCTAGTATCCGTTTTCCTTCTTCTCTTAGGTTCTTTGCTGCATTCTCATCTCGGTCTGCTTCATATCCACATTTTGGACAAATATATTGACGTTCTTTTAATTCCATCTTTTGTTTTGATCCACATTGATGACATATTTGTGTACTTGCATACCATTTATCTACCTTGACTAAGACTTTCCCTTGTTCTTCTAGCTTATATTCCAGCATCTTACGAAACATTCCAAATCCATTGTCTAATAGGTTCTTTGCTAAATGAAGTGCCTGACTCAATGCTTTCATATCAATATCTTCTACTGCAACATAATCGTAAGAATTGGCTATCTTCCTACTTTCTTTGTGTAGAAAATCTTTTCTTTGATTAGCGATATGTAAATGTAATTTTGCAATCTTTGCTTTTTGCTTGATGTAATTATTACTTCCTTTTTTCATCTTTGATAGTTTTCTATTTTCTCTTGCCAGCTTTCTTTCACTGACACGATAATAATGTGGATATCCACAATGATTTCCTTCACTATTTACATACAGTTCTTTTTGAGAATAATCTAAGCCAATACCTTTGATTATCGGGCATTTGCTTATTTCTATTTCTTCTTCAAATAAGATAGATACATAGTATTTGTCTGCTTGTCTGAATACAGTTACTGATTTTAAACTGCCTTGTGGGAGCCTATGAAGCTTTATTTTGACTTCGCCTAGTTTGGGAAGCTTGATGTACATCCTGTGATTTTGATCTGATTCAGTGATCCTGATGTTATTATTTACACGATTCGTCGTATAGCTTGCTCTGCACTTATGCTTACATTTGAACTTAGGAAATCCAATTTTAGGTTCATCAGAAAACTTTTTGAATGCTGTTTCTAAATTTATCTGTGCATTGGTAAGTGCCATAGAGTCTGCATCTTTTAAGAATGGATATTCTGATTTATATGGTGCTGGTGTCAAACGGATAGACTTTTTGTTTGTTTCATAGTACTTTATTTTATCTTCAAGCAGCTTGTTGTAGATAAAACGTGCACATCCGATATTCTGTTCAATCTTTTGTGCTTGTTGCTGTGTAGGAGTAATAGCATATTGATATCCTTTTCTCATCTTAATCATCATGTTGTTCACCAGGCTTTCCTTGTGTCTTGATATATTGCTTGATGATTTCAAGAGGCGCATCCCCTACACTGATCAAACAATAGCTTTGACTCCATAACTGCTGTTTCCAAAGCTTTTCGCGGATCTGAGGAAACTCTTTTTTTAGCAAGCGTGAACTGGCACTTTTATAAGCATTGATGAATTTACAAAGCTCTGAATTTGGGTGAGAAGAAAAAAGGATGTGGACATGATCGACATCATGATTCCATTCTTCTAATGTGATATTGTAGTTTGAAGCGATATGAATAAAAATCTCCATCGCTCGATGACTGATCATATCGTCAAAGACATCTCTACGATACTTAGTTGTGAAGATCAAACGATAATGAAGAAAAAAGACTGAATGCATATTACTATCTAATTGCACTATAATCACCGCCCTTAATTATAATCGACTGACCATACTGCTACCAGCTAATTGATGAGGATATTATAACACAGAATAGTTGTAATAGCTATAGAAAAAAAGAAAAAATAATAATAAAAAATTACATATTGCTGCATTCATCCCACCACTTACTTATCGCCGTTGAAGTGGGGGACTTCTGCCTGCTTTTGGTTAAAATCTAGTAAATTATTCATTATTCTCATCCTTTCTTCTTTTTATTGTCTAATTTTTACTTCGTATTTTATTGAATTAATTTGTTCTGTAGGAACTTTGAAAATAAGCTAGCTAAATTACTAAACATATTTTACTATAACATCGTCTTTATTGAAAGCACTATTGTGAAAGGTTGGTGATCTGTTATGAATAGAGATGAAGCAATCACTAGAATTACCAAATACATCAAGTATAGAAGTAATTCATCTCATACACTCTACCAATATTTATTCTGTTTAAACCATTTTTGACTATATTGATGTTGATGATATTTCTGCTTTAATTCCAGAACATGCTATAGATTATAAAACTATTAAAGTCATTGTTTTAAGGAATCAGGCTTTAGTCATAAAAAAGTGAAAGTTAAGGATCTATTGTTTATTTTAACAATTCATGATACGATGTAATCGCTAACAATTGGTTGCAATTCAGAACGTTATATACTAATGAAGGAGCTTGATAAAGTGGGGGTAAATAGAATGACTAGCATTCCATGGCATGTTGAAAGAGTGCATCGACAGAGTGGGGATGATAGGAGGCAAAAAAAGAATTGTAAATTTTATGATGAAGGAACGTGTTGGGCTTATGCACAACAATGCAAGGGCTCTGCACATTGTATAAAATACAGAGAAAAAGATAAGAAACAAATATTGGAGGAAATTAAGCAACCCAATAAAGAGAATAATAAAAAGAAGAAAAAGGCTAAAACAAAAACAGTGCCTATGTTTTCAGAAAGTCAAAATAATATATCTTTAGTTTCAAATGTTGACTATCACAAAAAATTTCAATTTGGTTTACTTCAAATAGATACAACAGACTTAGTTTGTTTAAAGATCATGGAAAAGTTTGAAAAACAAGGATTTTATAATTTTCAGGTAATTGTGGAAGATTTAATAATAAAATCAACAATTGAAAGTATAAAAATTAATAAAGTATTTTTGGCATTAAAAGGAAAACCAATTCTATGCTCAATTAAGCAAAATACATTTTCTATTATCAATAGCTGTGATTATATGACGATATCTTTTGAAGTTATTGGTTTTGACCGAAATGAAACATATATTTTAAGGGATTATGAAGATATATGCGAAGGATTTGATCCTTTTTATGGAAATATTGCTATAAAATTGAAAAAAGTAAATAAAGGATAAAGTGACAATATATTTTCATGAATAAAAAAGATATAATATATACCTAAGGGAAGTGATGAAATTTATTAAATGATGATTTAATATATATATGATAATAATGATACAAGACAGGAAGGAACAAAAACAAAAATGAATAAACAACAACTTGCAAATAAAATATGGGAATCCGCAAATAAAATGCGATCTAAAATAGAGGCAAACGAATATAAAGATTATATTCTTGGCTTCATTTTTTACAAATATCTATCTGATCAAGAAATAAAGTTTTTGAAAGAAAATGACTTTAGTGATGAGGATATTAAAGAACTAACAGAAAAAGATGAAGAAACAGTCGAATATATTCAAAAGAATGTAGGATATTTTATCTCCTATCAAAACTTATTTTCCACATGGATTCATATGGGCAGAGATTTTGATATTTCTAATGTTAGAGATGCATTGTCCGCATTTAGTAGAAAAATATATGTATCTCATAAAAAAGTATTTGATGGAGTTTTTTATACACTACAAACAGGCTTAAGCAAATTAGGGGATAGCTCAGGATCACAAACAAAAGCAGTAAGAGATTTATTACAATTAATCAAAGATATTCCAATGGACAGTAAACAGGGATATGATGTATTGGGATTTATTTATGAATTTTTAATTAGTAGGTTTGCTGCCAATGCTGGTAAAAAAGCAGGTGAATTTTATACACCACATGAAGTATCTCTGTTAATGTCTGAAATTGTCGCAAATCATTTAAAAGGTAAAAATGAAATAAAAATATATGATCCTACAAGTGGGTCAGGTTCATTATTGATAAATATAGGGCATAGTGTATCAAAATATATGAACGACAGCAATAATATAAAGTATTATGCACAAGAATTAAAAGAAAACACATATAACTTGACTCGTATGAATCTTGTAATGAGAGGAATAAAACCAGATAATATCGTCACAAGGAATGCAGATACGCTAGAAGATGATTGGCCATACTTCGATGAAAATGATCCTGCTAATACGTATGATCCACTATATATAGATGCTGTCGTTTCTAATCCACCATATTCACAATCGTGGGATCCTACAAATAAAGAACATGATCCAAGATATGCTCGTTTTGGCTTAGCACCAAAAGGAAAAGCAGATTATGCATTTCTTCTTCATGATTTATTCCATGTCAAACCTGATGGAATCATGACGATAGTTCTACCTCATGGTGTATTATTCAGAGGTGGAGAGGAAGGCGTTATACGTAAAAATTTGATTGAAAACAATCATATTGATACGATTATAGGTTTACCTGCAAATATATTTTATGGAACAGGTATACCAACAATCATCATTGTATTAAAGCAAAAGAGAGAGAATACAAATGTATTAATTATTGATGCATCAAAAGGATTCGCAAAAGAAGGGAAAAATAATGTATTACGTGCATCGGATATCAAGAAAATTTCAGATACAGTAATGAAAAGAGAAAGTATTGATAAATTTTCCCGTGTTGTAAGTCGTGAAGAAATTAGATCTAATGATTATAATTTAAATATACCTCGTTACGTTGATTCATCAGAAAGTGTGGAAAGTTGGGATATATATGCTTCGATGTTTGGTGGCATTCCAGTATCTGAATTAAATGAATTAGATGAATACTGGCAAGCGTTTCCTACACTGAAAACTACTCTATTTTCCACAAGTGATAAGCCTTATGTGGATTTAGTAGTTGAAGATATTAAAACCTCAATCAAACAACATCCAGATGTGGTCATGTTTGAAAATAAATTTAAACAAGCCTTTGATGATTTCCGAATCTATCTAAAAAAGGAATTAATCGAGAAGATGATGAATGTAGAAATCTCAAAAACAGAAAGTCTAATAAGTGAAGATATATTCTCACGTCTGTCACAAATGCCTATAATTGATAAATATGCAGCATATCAGTTATTACATGAAAGTTGGACAAACATAGCGATTGATCTAGAAATTATTCAGACTGAAGGCTTTGAGGCAACGAAAAAAGTTGATCCTAATTTGATTATAAAAAAGAAAGATGGAAAGGAACAAGAAATTCAAAATGGATGGGTAGGTCATATTATACCATTTGAATTAGTACAAAAAGAGCTATTGTATGATGAATATCAGGCTTTAAAAAATAAAGAAAACAGATTATCTCAGATTCCATCTTGCTATGAAGAAATTATAGACTCAATGACAGAAGAAGAAAAAGAAACAGATGTTTTAAATGAAAGCAATGATGCTTTTGTCACAAAAGAAGTAACAAAAAAATTAAAAGAGCTTCAATCAGAAACACAGTCAAATGAAACAATTGCATTTAAAGAAAAATTATCTGAGGTAGAAAGTTTAGTTAAAGAAGAAAAAGAGCTAAAATCGCAAATAAAAAGTGAAACCACAAATCTTATTAAATTAACCAAGGAAACGATAGAGAATTTATCAAATGATGAAGTTTATGCATTATTGGAGATAAAATGGATTGAAAGCTTAATTGAAAATTTGTTTAGGTTACCAAACGCTATCGTAGATCACTTAGTATCAAAAATACAAAATCTACAAAATAAATATGGAACAACTTATTTTGAAATTGAATCGCAGATTAGGGAAACGGAGAAACAATTATGTGCTATGATTGATGATTTGGAAGGTAATGAATTTGATATGAAAGGCTTAAGTGAATTTAAATCACTTTTAATGGGTAAGTAATATGGAAGAATCAAAAAAACCCGCTCTTCGTTTCAAAGGATTTCATGATGATTGGGAACAGCGTAAGCTAGGAGAGATCGCTGATTATAAAAAAGGTCCATTTGGAAGTGCATTAAAAAAAGAGATTTTTGTTCCAAAAAGTGAAAACTCAGTTAAGGTTTACGAACAGCAAAATGCTATCGGTAAAAATTGGAAATTGCAAAGATATTTTATCACAAAAGAATATGCAAACGAATTAAAAGCATTTGAAACACATGGTGGAGATATTCTTGTTTCTTGTGCAGGAACTATTGGAGAAATGTACGAATTACCCGATAATTCCGAGGTCGGAGTTATAAATCAAGCTCTTATGAGAGTAAGGGTAAATGAGAAAATAATATCAAAAGAATTATATAAATTACTTTTTACTAACATGATTGATGATTTTTCAAAAGAACATAGTAATGGTTCCGCTATGAAAAATATTCCACCTTTTGCCGACTTAAAAGCAATGAATGCAATGCTTCCAACATTAGATGAACAGGAAAGGATTGGAGCGTATTTCAATAAGCTTGATCACCTTATCACCCTTCATCAAGCGTAAGCCATCTAGATAAAAATGGAGGAAAAAATGTTAGAAAATGTTGAAAACACGGAGTTATTCTGTGAGTATTATGCAAAATGGATTTCTGTATACAAGGAAGGTGCAATAAGAAAGGTAACATTAGACAAGTATTTGATGACTCAGCGATGGTTAGTTAAACTTGTTCCTGATTTAAAAGTATGTGACTTAAGTAGAATAACATATCAACAACTTTTAAATGATTATGCCATTACACACGAAAGGCAAACTACTATGGACTTTCATCATCAACTCAAAGGCGCAATATTAGATGCCGTAGACGAAGGAATAATTCCAAGAGATCCTACACGTAAAGCGATAATTAAAGGGAAAACGCCTAATGAAAATAAGAAGATAAAGTATTTGAATCAATTTGAACTACATACATTAATTTCAATTTTAGATTTGAAATCAGAAATTAATTGGGATTGGTTTATTCTATTAGTTGCGAAAACAGGTTTGAGATTTTCTGAAGCGTTGGCATTAACACCAAAAGATTTTGATTTTGCACATCAATCAGTTTCAGTAAGCAAAACTTGGAATTATAAAGGAGACGGAGGATTTTTGCCAACGAAAAATAAATCTTCAGTAAGAAAAGTTCAAATTGACTGGCAATTGGTTATTCAATTCTCTGAATTAATTAAAGGATTACCAGAGGAAGAACCAATTTTTGTTAAAGGAAAGGTTTATAATTCTACAGTGAATGATATTTTAAGTAGATATTGTAAAAAAGCCAATGTGCCGGTGATATCTGTTCATGGATTAAGACATACACACGCATCAATATTGTTGTTTGCAGGGGTGTCTATCGCAAGTGTGGCTAGAAGGTTGGGCCACTCAAGTATGAATACAACACAAAAAACTTATTTACACATCATTCAGGAATTAGAAAATCGTGATGTTGACTTAGTTATGCGTTCATTATCAGGATTAAGTTAAAGTAAAAAGTAGATGGCTTACGTTGATGAAAGCTGATAAGGATATTTACATAAAAATTTTTGAGAATATAAATAAATGAAAGAGTAATAGTAAGCATAGATATCAATAAAAAATTAGATTATGGTAAGAATAATGCCATAATCTATTTCACTTTATAAGCCAATACGGTATAATAAAACCCGATACGAGGAGGAAGGATATGCGTATAAAAGGGATATTTGCGACAATATTATCTGCCATACTTTTTGGCTTAACGCCACTTCTAACAACCATGATTTATGACTATGGCGCAACATCTATGACCGTCGTATTCTTTCGTTCCTTGTTTGTGCTACCTATTCTTGCCATAATTATGTATAATCAAAAAATATCCTTTCATATCTCAAAATTTGATCTAAAAAACGTCGCAATTATCGCGATACTTGGCAGTGGACTAACCACGATTCTTCTGTTTTCATCTTATAACTACATTGATATTGGCTGTGCAACAACCCTTCATTTCCTATATCCGGTATTTGTGTCATTATTATGCTTTTTCATCTATAAACAAAAGATATCTAAACAAAAACAAGTTGCTCTTGGGTTAGCTTTACTAGGGGCATTATGCTTCTTTGACTTAAGCGCAAATGCAAAACCTATAGGGCTGATTATGGCGATTGCATCTGCGTTCACATATGCATTCTATATGGTACAGCTTGAAAAAACACGATTAGCACATGAAAATGCTTATAAAGTATCGTTCTATCTGGCAGCATTTATCGCTATAGAAACACTTGTGTGCTCTATTGTTTATCCTATCCATTTTGTAATGCCATGGGAAGCATATGGATTGTTGATTGTACTTGCCATCATGTCCAGCTTTCTTGCAGTGGTGCTTCTACAAAAAGGGATTCAATATTTGGGAAGCAGTACAGCATCATTATTTTGTTTATTTGAACCGATCACTTCTGTTGTATGTGGCTGGCTGATATTAGGAGAAGCCTTAACATTATCAAAAATAATTGGGTGTGCTTTGATATTAACAGCACTTATCATAATGAGTAGAAAAAATAAATAAGAGGTATTTATGTAAGATAAATTAGTATTGTGGGCAAGATATCAACCTGCGTTTGTGAAACAAAAGATTATACCAGAGATTTTTGAAAACATTAAGAATGATGGCATGTTATGGCCTGAAGCTTATCAGGTGTATAAAGATAATATTAGTAAAGAAAACTGTATGCTTTTTCATCATAGTTATACAGAACAAAATATTCCAATGGGAAAAATATATTCCCATATCGCTTGGATAGAAGATGGCGTGATTCTTCCTGCATCCATACAAGAATGTCATGCGAAAGTAGTATGTTTCTTAACCGCTTATAAGATGCAGCCATCAGATCATGCCATGTGTGGGCATCATGAATTGAGCTTGATTGAATTTCAGAAAGTTCCTTCCATGATATATGATCTTCAAGAGATTTCAAAAAATAAAACATTGAGAAATGGAAAGTATTTGTGTTTATTTTAAGAATACCTTTATTACGAAAACTGATATACAAAAAGAAAAAGGATATTTCATATCAATACAAGTCGCTGTGAAATATCCTTTTCGTTATTTTCCATGAGAAATATCATTCACAAATGTAACAATATCATTCGGCGTGCAATCTAAAATATTGCATAACTTTTCTAGTGTAAGTAACGTTATATTTCTGTTGTTCTTTAAAGTATCTAAAGTTCGATTATCAATTCCGGATTTCAATAATCTATATTGTGAAACACCTTTGATCTTCATGGTTTTCCATAATGGACTGTAATCTATAATCGTAATCAACTCCTTAATCAGATTATAGAATTAATATGTCTAAATTGATATTGTGCATATATTCACAACATGGTATGATATATTAAGAAAGCAATTGTAAAAAAAATAAGAAAGAAAAGGGAGATTTTACACAAATGGAAAAGATGAAAGAGTATATCAAAAACAACAAAAGAATCGTTATATCTGGTGTAGTTGTTATTGTACTTTTAGTTGCTGGGGGCATTTGGTTTGCGGTGCAATCTGGCAGTCATAAGGACACAGAACCAAAGCAGACTGAGCAAATTGAGCAGAAACAAAAGAAAATTGAGAAGGAAGTCAAGCTGGATGAAATCAAGCCTTTGATTGATAAAGAAATTATCAAAGGGATCAAAGATTATGAAAGAGAAAAAGGCGCTAAGGTAGATTTGAAAAAACTTGTATCCGTAGATGATAGTATTGTAGAAAAAGTGGAAATTGACGATAGTAAGATTGATTCTTCTAAAGAAGGCAAATATGAAGTCATTTATACGATAACATTGAAAGGTGATGGCCTGAATACATTCCTTAAGAAAAACAAAGATGTGAAATTAACATTTGATACAAACGCTGATGAGATCATCGTAAAAGTAAAAACAACGGTTTCAATCAAAAATAAGAAACAAGCGAATGAAGAAACAAAACAGAGCAATAAAGATGATAAAGTAAAGGAAACGGTAACGAACAACAATCAACAAGTTGCGGAAAATAAACCAAATACTGAAAACAGTTCTAGTCAAAGCAGTTCTTCAAGTAAACCAAGTGGAGGAAACAATAATTCTTCCAATAATAAACCAAGTAGCAACAACAGTATAAGCAATTCTGATAACAGCAATACGAATACTAAACCAAAAGAACCTGTACATGAACATAGTTATGACATATATGTACCTGAAAAGAGTCATACAGAAGAGCGTGAAGTTCCTGTCACAGTACATGAAGCACAATATGAAATTATTGACGATTGGTACGAATGTAATCATTGTCATGCTAGATTTGATTTGGAGGAGGATTGCTTTATACATTGTGGAGATGTCTGCGGTTGTGGATGGAGTTATAAAGTAGATAGAGAATTTACTGGTTGGAAAGAAATAATAGAATATCAAAAACAAAATGTTAAAGTGGTAGATGAAGAGGCATATTATATGTGTTCTTGTGGTGCTCGCCTGTAGCAGAATCATTTAAAGGATTGACAAAAATTCGTCTTTCCTTTTTTTCATTGATAAAAGAAATTTCTATAATCAATACATAGAAAAGATGTTATATGTATTTTATTTGTAATAGTTTGGTACTTGATGTATGATGGAAGTAACAAAAAGGGAGGCTATCTGATGGAGAAAATTAGCTATGGTAAAAAATTAACACGCTCATATATCATACTATCGCAAATTGGCATATGTATTACGATATATTTGGTATTTTTACTAGTTTTTCTATATTATAAAAGTCAACCTGGCGCAAACTCTATTATGCTAAATCCGTTATTTGAATTGATACTTGCACTTATTTTTACACCATTTTGTTTCATATTGCAAATAAGTATCACACAGTTTAAATATATGGAACTAAGAGAACATGATATGTTGTACTTTGAAGGTGCCACAGTTATAGATTGTATAAAGCTGGCTTGGAATGTTTTAAGATATGGAAATGATAAGAAAGTTTATAAAGTGATTCCATATCATGATATTGATAAGGTTACATTACGTTTTTCACAAGGGAAACAATCAAAGGAGTCCTCATTTGATACGTATTATTTAAGTATCCGCTTTTATACTAAGGAAGCGTGTTTTCTTAGTTTCTCACAATCAATGTCATTAAACGAAAAACTAGATAATCAAATGATTTATAATATTTTAGAATTTTTGTTAAATCATCATGTAAGAGTTGTTGATCAGCATCATTTGATGGGATATTTGAAGCGAGATCAAAAGGCTTTCCATGAGTATTTGGATAGCATTAAGAAAAGAAAATGATTTGAGTAGTAAAGAATTTAAATGAAGATTTCTCTTTTACATTATGAGAATAATCAATGAATGTCGATTATTTATCTACAAAAAAGCTAGCGAACCTTTCGTGATTTGCTAGCTTTTTTAATTATATACAGTGCTTATAATATTTCACCATTTGAAGCAATTACCTGTTGATACCATGTAAATGATTTTTTCTTATAGCGTTTAAAAGTACCTTGACCATCCTCATCTGCATCAACATATATAAATCCATAACGTTTTTTCATCTCACCACTACTTGCGCTAATCAAATCAATACAGCCCCAGGTTGTATAGCCAATTAAATCTACACCATCGATTAAAATAGCATCTTTCATTGCTTGGATATGATCACGTAGATAATTGATTCTATAATCATCATCTACACTACCGTTGATGAATTCATCTTTTGCGCCTAATCCATTTTCAACGATAAATAAAGGCTTTTGATAACGATCATAAAGGGCATTTAAAGTAATTCTTAACCCAAGAGGATCAATTTGCCATCCCCATTCACTTGCGGAAAGATAGGGGTTTTCAATGGTAGGAAACACATTGCCTTTTGCATTTGCCTGTAAGTTAGGATCTGCACTTGCTACTCCACTGTTATAGTAGGAGAAAGATACAAAATCTACACAGCCTTGTGAAAGAATCACTTTATCTTCTTCTGTAATTGACAACGAAATATGGTTTTGTTCTAAAAACTTTAATGCATAAGATGGATAATACCCTCTTACTTGAATATCCGCAAAATAATAGTTCTCACGATCTTTCTGAATACTTTCCATTACATCATTTGGATTACAAGAATAAGGATACATATTACCAGCGGCAAGCATACATCCAACCTTATAATCTGAATCAATTTGATGTGCTAATTTTACAGCCTTTGCACTTGCTAATAATTCATGATGTGCTGCAAGATAACACATTTCTGTCTTGTTTTCATCTGGTTGAATCGTTAAACCGGCAGCCATATATGGCATATGCAAAATCATATTGATCTCATTAAATGTAATCCAGTATTTTACTTTACCTTTAAAACGTGTAAATAAGGTTTCACAAAGTCGCAAATAAAAACCGATAAGTTTTCTGTTTCGCCATGCGCCATATGTTTTAATCAAATGAATAGGGATATCAAAATGGTTGATGGTAATGAGTGGTTCTATATGATAAGAAAGACAAGTATCAATGATATCTTCGTAAAATGCTAAGCCATCTTCATTCGGTGTATCTTCATCACCAAGTGGGAATATACGTGACCAGCAGATGGAAAAACGATATACCTGAAACCCCATTTCTGCGAACAGTGCAATATCTTCTATATAATGATGATACATATCAATGGCAGTTCTGGAAGGATAATACTCATTATCTTTTAAATGTTTTGGGTCTAATTGTCCTGATGCAATTGCAAAACGATTTTCTTTAGACGGAATAAAATCAACATTTGATAGGCCTCGATTACCTTCTAAATAACCGCCTTCACATTGGTTGGCAGCAGTCGCACCACCCCATAAAAATCCTTTAGGAAATGTACTCATAAGTTATCCTCCTATCGAATGATTGTTAAAAATTCTTCTTTATTCTCTAAACCTGTTTCCATAACATCAAGATAATCAGCTGTATTTGTGATAACCACAGGGGTCAGCAATGAATATCCCGCGTTTTTGATTTGATCCATTTCAAATGTTAACAATGTTTGACCAGCATGTACCTGATCACCTTGTTTTATACAAGGATGAAAATATTTGCCTTCTAATTGGACTGTATCCATACCGACATGAATTAATACTTCAATTCCTGAATCTGATGTAATACCAATGGCATGATAAGTAGGAAATAATGTTGTAATTGTTCCATTTACAGGAGAAACAACTTCTCCTTTTTCTGGTTCTATTGCAAGACCTTTACCAAGGATACCTTGTGAGAAGGCACAATCCTCAACTTTAGATAAAGGAAGAACTACACCTTTTATTGGTGCAAGGATGATTTCTTTGTTTAACAATTCAGTTGGTTTAACACTTGCTTCAACAACTACTTCTTTTGTGTCATCTTTCCAGAATAACATGGTAAATACAAACCCTAAAATCATAGCGGCAACTGCGCCAATAATACCAACATACATATTGTCAAAGCTGTTTGTAACTGGATCAATTAAAGTAGTAAAACCAAAGATACCTAAGCCTCCCATTGCAAATTCACGTAAGTTGAATAATCCATAAAATCCACCTACTAACGCAGCAGCAATACAGCTTAGCATAAATGGCTTTTTCTTAGGAAGTAGAATACCGTAAATCGCAGGTTCTGTGACTCCAAAGAAACCTGAAATAGACGCAGGGATGCATAATTGTTTTAATTTTTTATCTTTCGTTTTAATCATCATTGCGACAACAACAGCTGTTGTTGCAAATGAGCCTCCAAAGAATGGTAGCATGACATTATCAAATCCTAATGTTGCGATATTATTGATATAAATTGGAATAATTCCCCAATGTAAACCAAAAACAACTAGAATTTGCCAAAGTCCACCAACGAGCGCACCAGCAATCATTGGAGAGAAACTACGTACCTGCATAATTCCAGATGCAATGATGTTGGAACCATATGTTGCGATTGGACCAATTAAAATAAATCCAATAACAAGTGAAATTAAAAGAGTAAACATAGGAACAAAGAAGAATTTCAAAAGATCAGGAATAATTTTGTTAAAGCCTTTTTCTACTTTAGAAGCTAAATAGCATATCAGGATGACTGGTATGACTGTAGATGTATAATCCATAGTAATAATAGGAATATTAAAAAGTGTTAAGTATACTGGCGATTCAAATATACTACCTGTGAATAAAGTGTATAAAGGTTCTCCTGCACCTGCCAAAGTACTTGCCTGGATAGCAGGATAACATAATGCAGCACCAATAACCAATCCTACAAATGGTTTTAAACCAAATTTTATTGCGGATGTGTATCCTAATATAACTGGTAAGAACATAAACATTGCATCACCGATTGTTGTCATTAGAACATCAGCACCAGATCCAGCACTATACCATCCCATAGCTAAACACAAAGCATTAAGACCTTTCATCATACCAGCAGCAGATAAAACAGATAAAATAGGTTGGAAGATTCCAGATACTGTATCTACAAGCATATCAAAAGGTTTCTTTTTTACTTTTGGTTGATCTGTATGATCACCTGCATGTATTTGAGCGACTTCACATACATCAGCATATACCATAGGTACATGATTTCCAATAACTACCTGATATTGCCCACCAGATTTCATGACAGTAACAACACCATCCATATTTTTTAGAATCTCATCATCAGCTTTGCTTTCATCCTTTAATTGAAAACGCAGACGTGTAACGCAGTGTGTAAGGGAAATAATGTTTTCTTTTCCTCCGACGTGTTTGACAATCTCCATTGCCAGTTGTTTATAATCTTTCATATTCATTTACCTCCATTTTTTATGTTATATATATGAAGGTTTAGCCAACTGAATGTAACTACCCAATTAGACGTATACTGTGCACACTTGCCTCCTTTCTATCAGTATACGGGTTCCTTATTTTGATTTTTTAACAATTCTTTCGATATGAATTGTTAAGTATAACTGTTCTTCATCTGACAGACAGTAATCATAATTGTTTTGTATAAGTTCCATGATTTTTCTGACACATTGATAGGCTTCATGGTATTGTGTTTTCACCATTGTTAACAAGGTATCATTTTCATCACTTTGATATTCTGTATGTGTTAATAGACGTTGTGCAAAGAATTTTAAATGTGTAATAAAGCGGTAATAGTAAACAGAGTCTTCATCAAAAGATACTTTACATGTGTATTTAATGATGTTGATGATTTCCTGCATTACTTTTGTTAGTCCATACATATCACCTACAGATTCTTCCATTTGTGCATTTACGATATGTAAAGCAATAAAACCTGCTTCATCTTCAGGAAGTTTAGTACCTGTTTTATCTTCGATGATATCTAAAGCAGATTTACCAATTTTAAATTCTTCTGGATAAAACTTCTTTATTTCCCATAACAGCACATTTTTCACAAAAACATGATCCTTGCTTCGTTCGATGGATGTATGGATATGATCACTTAATGAGATAATCATTCCTTCATTTAGCTTTTTATGTAATGTATCGGTTGCCATTTCCATAATCGTAACAGCAGCTTCTATTTCCTGTATTGGAATTTCATTCAATAAATCGCTTAGATGAGTAATGCCTTCTTGTTGTGACATGACAAAACGTTTTTCAATCATACGATCATCAATAGGATCGTTTGGGTGCTTTTTAAATCCGATACCTCTACCCATTAATATTGTTTCTTTTCCTGCTTCATCTTTCACAATGACGATATTATTGTTAATCAGTTTATGGATTCTCATACACATACCTCTTTTCATATAAAAAACCTGCACAAAACCAATGGAACTGCTGTTTCACTGTTTCTTATGCAGGTTTAGCTTGCCATTACACAATAACTACCCGATTACGCCTAAAGTTTAGCATACTTCATTTCAATCTGCAAGCGTTTTCTTTCAAAAAATATTTAAAAATTTTTTCAAATTTCATAATCTGATCATAATTATTTTATAAAACGCTAAGTACTTTCACAATATATGTCATAGGTGACATACTTCCACCACTTACTTATAGCTGTTGAAGTGAGGGACTTCTGCTTGCATTTGGTTAAATGAAAATGTCACCTTTACCATGTATAGTCATACTTAAAGAGAGCGAAAAAACTCATTAGATTATGTAAAATAACTTCTTGACATTGATTTATGTTTTGCTATAATGTTAACTGCTCGGAGGGCAAATCAGTGAAAGATTAGCCGGACAAGGGTATAGATGAAATATCTATCCTTTGCCCGGCTTTTTTGTTTGAAGGAGGACTTAGAAAATGGATTTTTTGAATGGTAAAATTAAACCGCTGTATCTAAAATATCTGGCAACAGCCTTTGGAAGTGCATTGATTACTTCCATTTATTCCATTGTTGATATGGCGA
This sequence comes from Absiella sp. AM09-50, assembly GCF_003433845.1. Lineage (NCBI taxonomy): Bacteria > Bacillati > Bacillota > Erysipelotrichia > Erysipelotrichales > Erysipelotrichaceae > Amedibacterium > Absiella sp. AM09-50. Next base: position 43,882 of record NZ_QVFI01000003.1, on the reverse strand, counting down.
TGGTGGGACAATATCAAGGACCGGATGGTACTGCGGCATTGGCAGTTGTAGCACCTATTTGGAATATTATTTTCAGTTTGGGTTTGTTAATGGGAATTGGTGGCTCTATTATTTTTAGTACCTTAAAAGGAAAGTCAGATAGAACATCAAAAAATGAAAATGAATACTTTACTACAGCCTTTATTGGTTCTGTTATACTATCCTTAATTGTATGGATTTTCATTGTGTTTTTTGATGAAGAAATGTTTATCTTTTTTGGCGCAAAAGCAATTTTGTTAGAACTTGCGAAAACTTACATTATACCAATCAAATTTGTATTACCATGTTTCTTATTTACACAAATGCTTGCGGCATTTCTAAGAAATGATTCAAATCCAACACTTGCGACAATTGGAGTTTTAGCAGGTGGCGTATTTAATATCATTGGCGATTACGTTTTTGTATTCGTCTTTGACATGGGCATTTTTGGCGCAGGATTAGCAACGGCAATGGGTTCTGTAATTTCATGTGTCATTATGATCACGCATTTCTTTACGAAACAAAATAGTCTAACATTAGTGAGAACTTATAATATCGTACATAAAATGAAAAGAATTTGTATTACAGGTTTTCCAACCTTCTTCATTGATGTCGCAATGGGAATATTAACGATACTCTTTAATCGTCAGATTATGAAATATCTTGGCGTTGAGGCTTTGTCTGTTTATGGGATTATCGTAAATGTAAGCACATTTGTACAATGTTGTGCATATAGCGTAGGACAGGCATCTCAACCGATTATCTCTATTAACTTTGGTGCTAGACAAGGAAAGCGTATCAAAGAAACTTTAAAGTATGCATTATATACGGTTGTGTTTTTCAGTATTTTTTGGACAGTTTTATCACTTGCAATACCGAATATGTTTGTAGGAATATTTATGACACCTACAAAAGAAATATTAGAAATAGCACCTGCGATTATCAGATGTTATGGTTTATCTTTTCTATTATTACCATTTAATATCTTCTCTACATACTATTTCCAGGCGTTATTAAAACCAAAAGCATCCTTTATTGTATCAGTTGCTAGAGGTCTTGTGATTAGTGGTGTTTTGATATATCTATTACCAATCATACAAGCAGATTTCATATGGTTCACCATGCCAATCACAGAAATCATTGTCGCTGTTTTCTCGCTTATATGTATGATAAAGTTCACGAGGAATTTAGCGGTGTAAGTGCTAAATTGTGAGGAGATTCTATGCGTAGACTCCTCTTTTATTTTGCTAAATATTGTCCTGCACCTATGGTAAAATAATTGAATCGTTATTTAGTGACCTGTGTATCTTCCTCTTTCCATACTTCATATATGTTTTGGTTCGTTTCTAACAAGATATCGCATAACTCTTTTGCGGTATATGTTTCTTTAGATAATGAATACAGTGAAATTATTCTTGTGTCCAGCGTTTGATTGTAAATATCTTTACTTGTAAAACCAGGAATATGATGTAAAGCATCTGTACATATATTATTGTATTTCTTACAAGGTTTACATATATCATCTCCATGAATGGTAAGTCGTAAAGGCACATCAGGATTATGAATGATCATATTTGCGACTTTGTAAAAATCATGTCCCATTTTTTCATCAGGTACAAAGTTATGTATGCCTGTACCATAAAGTTTAATGATATCCATAAAATGATGAGGTTTAATCAATATTGTTTTCATATTTTCTCCTTAGTAAAAGTCACAATAGACTTTCCAATCTTGTTTTAAAGCATTGTAGTAAAAGTAAAAATTACCACTATCTATAATGTTGAAATTAGCTTTAAAATCTGAGGATATTTGTAAAACAAATGGATAATCATCCCCATACCATACACCACTTTGACAGAAGGAAGGATAACCACCTATTTTATGAAGACGATAATTTTTTTTATAAATATCTTCAAAGTAATCAAGATTACCTTGTTCTTCTAAAGTGCAAATTTCTTGATCTATATCATCAGGAATACCACCATTATCCCATGTAGGAAAATCATTTTCCACAAGTTCTGTGGATAAAGGAAAAGGCTTTATTGCTTTTGATGTGTAGCAACAAGGCACTAAATCATCCAAAGAACGATATGTTCTTATCACAAACCAGCGGCTTAAATCATCTCCATTTAGATGTTTATATAGATTATTTGACACAAAAATTGTGATTAATTTTATTCCAGAAAGCTCTTTTGGACAAACAGGTGAATCAGGTAAAAAGACTGTCGCAACTGGTAACATTTCTTGGTGATCATCATCCTTTGGTACTTCTTCATTCTTTAATTTCCATCCTACTTTTCCAATCCAACTTTCAGATATTTCATTGGTTGGTCGAAAACCACCAGTACGAAAGACAATTGCTTTTCTTTTTAATGCATTTTTTATTTCTTCTATTTTCATTATATACACCTTACTCTCATTGATACTATATTAACATAGCGCATTGTATAAAAAAGGATTTATCCATAATAAACAAATCCTTAGTTAAGACTACCCTTTTAAACCTCTTGATTGCCTGTCCATATCTTCAACCACAATATCATAAATTTCACCTAATGTTGCACAATATTTTAAAACATCCCAAGGCTCATTTGTGTGGAAATGAATTTTGATTAAATCTTCATCACCAACAGCTAATAAGCAATCACCTTTAAAATTATTTCTAAAATATTCATTGATATCATCTTCATTAAGATGATTTCCTTCAATCAAAAGTTGTGTATCATATCTGAATTCTAACATATAGATTTCCTCCTATTTTCTACTATTATATCGCAAATCAGAAGGAATGTCCTTATCGATGTTTATAATCGACGTTTATAAACTAAATCCACAATGCCATCATATGTTCGTGTAGAAACCAGTTTCAATTTCTTTTCCATTTCATGATGATGAAATAACGAAATGCCTTCTCCTAGTATTGTGGGGATAATAGAGAAACAAAAAGTATCTATCATATCTGATTTTAGTAATTGATTTACAATGGATGAGCCACCACATATCCAAATATCTTTACCTTCTTCTTTTTTCAATTTTTCTATTAAGCCTACAGGTTCTTCATGAGTGAAAGTTATTGATTTTGTATTTGGCAGTTGATGATGTGTGAATACATAACTTTTTCTATCATCATAAATCCAATGATTTGGAAATAACTCATTTGCGACTTGATCATATGTTTTATATCCTAATATTACAGTATCAATCGTTTCATAAAATTCAGGATAACTTCCTTTATTTTCAGGATCACTACCATCTCCCATTAGCCAGTGAACGCCGCCATTTTTATCAGCGATATAGCCATCTAAACTCATTGCGATATATAAAATAACTTGCCTGCCATCATGCTTATTTTCCATCATGTGATAACTCCTTTTCTTTATATATATTGATATATATTATAGCCTCTATTTGAATCAGTATGCGAAATGAAAAAAATTTATAAGAAATTTAAGATTCTATCGCTAGTCACAGATTTGTATTTGGATAAAAATTATAAATTTATGACAAAAGAAAGAACAGACTATTCATCTGTTCTCTCCTATATATGAAAGGGAATGAAATTTTCCCTATCACTAATATATGCAGGAAACTAGAAAAATATACAGGCTTTATGAAAAAAAACAATGTTTTAGTTTAAGAAAATTAAATACAAACCACGTATATATGTGTGTGAAAATTATTACTATCTTAGTAATAAATATCAATGAAAGGGATTGCAATCTATAAACTGGTAAATTATTTACACCAATTTAAAAGTAAGATATAGTAATAGCGTACTCAAAGAAGGGCCGTTCTGAGTTAGAAAAAAAAGAAAATAGGAGAGATTGTAATATGAAAAAATTTAATGTATGTATCGTTGGTGGAGGAAGTACATTCACATTAGGATTCTTAAAATCATTCGTTCGTATGAAAGAAGAATTCCCATTAAACAAACTGGTATTGTTCGATATTGATAAAGACCGTCAGGAACCAATTGGTAAATTCGGTGAAATCCTGTTTAAAGAAAGATTTCCTGAATTAGATTTCGCTTATACAACAGATATCAAAGAAGCTTATGAAGGTATGGATTTCGTGTTTATGCAGATGCGTGCTGGTGGACTTCCAATGCGTGCTAAAGATGAACACATTCCATTAAGCATGGGATTGATTGGACAGGAAACATGTGGTGCCGGTGGTATGGCATATGGACTTCGTTCTTGTGTAGATATGATTAAAGCCATTCATGATATCAGAACATATGCGCCTGAAGCATGGATCTTAAACTATTCTAATCCAGCCGCAATCGTAGCGGAAGCATTACGCAGAGAGTTCCCAGATGATAAGAAAATTTTAAACATCTGTGATCAGCCGGAAAATGTGGTTCGTTCATGCTCACGTTTACTTGGATGTGATTGGGAAAACCTGGATCCTGTATATTTTGGATTAAATCACTATGGATGGTTTACACACATTTATGATAAGACAACAGGTGAAGATTTATTGCCAAAAATCAAAGAGATGATTAAAGAAAATGGCTTCTTGCCACAGGATGCAGAACAGCGTGATGCTTCATGGTTAGATACATATGGTATGGTACAGACAATTATGGCTGACTTCCCAGATTATTTACCAAATACATACGATCAGTATTACTTATATCCTGAATATAAAGCAAGTCATTTGAATCCAGAATTTACACGTGCGGATGAAGTTATGGCTGGTAGAGAAAAACGTGTATTTGCAGAATGTGCAGAAGTTATCAAAAAAGGATCATTAGGTGATGGCTTTGATAATATTTCCGATGCACATGCGGAGATGATGATTAAAGTTGCGGAAGCAATTGCTTATAATAAGAATAATCGTCATATCTTGATTATCGAAAACAATGGTGCTATCGCCAATATGCAGGATGATGCCATGGTAGAAGTTGTATGTGAATTAGGCGCAAATGGACCTAGACCAATGCGTGTTGGTAACATTCCACAGTTCTACTTAGGATTATTGGTAAATCAGGTATCTGTAGAAAAACTAATTGTAGATGCATACTTTGAAAATTCATATCAGAAAGCATTAGAGGCATTCACATTAAGTCGTCTGGTAAACGATGCGAAGAAAGCACGTAAAGTATTAGATGCATTAATTGAAGCAAATAAAGGCATGTGGCCAGAATTAAAATAATTATATCGACGAAAGAGAGAAAGGAATAATTTTATGAGGAAAAACAAAATCATGGATTTTTTCTCAGCCCTGGGACGTAGTTTAATGATGCCAATCGCTGCATTAGCAGCGTGCGGTATTGTTCTAGGATTGAGTTCTGCGTTAATGAAACCACAGGTTTTAGAGGCAGCTCCATTTTTATCACAGGCAGTTGTAGCATTTATCATTACCACCATTAACAAGGTATCTGGTGTTGTATTTACACTGATTCCAGTGTTATTTGCGATATCTATATCCTTTGGTCTAGCAAAAGAGGATAAAGAAGTTGCGGCTTTTGCGGGATTTATTGGATATTACACATTCTTAGTAAGTTCAGCATGTATGATCAATACAGGATTTATGGACTTTAGTGCTTTGAAAATATCAGCGATTCTAGGGGTAGAAACAGTTGATATGGGGGCGATTGCGGGTATTATCACAGGTATTATGACAGCCGCAATCCATAATAAATATCACAAGATTACATTTCCAGTTGCGATTTCTTTCTATGGTGGAAAACGCTTTGTGGCCATTGCAGTTATCTTAAGTGTCACAGTTGTAGGTTTGATTGCACCAATTGTTTGGGAACCAGTTTCTAGTGCTATTGATTCTTTAGGTGGCTTTATCGCTGATTCTGGATTATTTGGTGTGTTCTCCTTTGGATTCTTGGAACGTTTATTGATACCTACCGGTTTACATCATGTATTGAATGGAATCTTTCGTACAACATCCATTGGTGGAGTATATCAGGGTGTAGAAGGTTGTTTAAATATATTCTTACAATTTGTGGATAAGGTAGATATTTCTGAATTACAGCCATATACACAATTCTTAGGTCAGGGAAAAATGCCATTCATGATGTTTGGTTTACCTGCCGCTGCTTATGCAATTTATAAAACGAGTCCAAAAGAAAAGAAGGGCAAAGTAAAAGCATTGATGATTGCCGGTGTCGCTGCCAGTGTAGTTTCTGGTATCACAGAACCATTAGAATTTGCCTTCATGTTTATCGCACCAGCATTATACTTATTCCATGCGATTATGGGTGGTATTTCCTTCATGTTGATGTCAGCGTTTGGTGTAATCATTGGTAATACCGGTGGTGGCTTGATTGACTTCTTTATTTGGGGTGTATTCCAGCCAGGTTCAAACTGGTATTGGGTTTTAGTAATCGGACCAGTATTTGCGATCATCTATTACTATGCATTTAAATGGTATTTCACAAAGAAAAACTTATCCATTGATGTAGCGGAAGATGATGAAACAGAAGTAGAAGGTGTATCCTTAGATGAAAAACAGAAACAATTAGCCGCAACAATTATCGAAGGTTTGGGAGGCTTTGATAATATCATCAATGTTAATAACTGCATCTCACGTTTGCGTGTTGATGTGAAGGATATGGCATTAGTAGATGAAACAAAACTGAAAAAGACAGGTTCTATGGGAATCGTGAAACCAAGTGAAACACATATCCATGTGATCTATGGTCCGAAAGTAGAAGCGATTGCGGCTTCAGTAAGAGAGGTACTAAAATACTAAAAAGGCGGTGCAAAATTTGCACTGCCTTACTTTTCATCAACACTTCGCTGTGCGACCATTTCAATTAAGATTTGGATCACCGTTAAGATACCCATTCGAGGATTGATATCGATACTATGAAACACCTTGTTTTCATCACTGGTAATGATTGTATAATCACAATATGGTGGTAGAGGACTTTCCTCATCACAAGTAATCAAGATAATCGTGGTACCGCGCTTTTTGGCAGTTTCAAATATCTGTAGATAACGTGGCGCATCCCCGTGTGCAGTAATCAGAAATAAAATCGCATCTTTACTGATAGAATAAGTAATACCTTCCAACAAATGCCGCCATTCAATCAAGATACAGGGACGGTCTAAGGTTGTTAAAATGGTTTGTAGATATTTGGCAGGGATGGAGCTAAGTCCTGCGCCATAAATATATAAAGAACGATGACTGCAGATCAAATCGCTGATTGCCTCTAATTGTTGTAAATCAATCGCATCTAAATTATCACGAAAACATGCTAAAGAATTATCCATTAAATCCTGAGAAGATAAGGAACAGTTTTGTTGCTGCTCCAGTTCCTTGCGGATTTCATATTTAAACTCATGGAACCCATTTAATCCGATTTTCTTACAGAAACGAACAATGGTCGCATTAGATGTATATAAGGCATTGCTAATCTCTTCTAAATTCATATAAATTGCATGGCGGGGATCTTGAATAAAAAATGCTAATATTTCTTTTTCCATATCAGTTAAGGTACAGCTTTGTGCTTTTTCAAGAATTTCTAACATATGCCAGCCTCCAGTTCTTTATAATGTAGATAACTATTGATCATGATATCCATCACATAAAATACAGGCAGACGGGATGTATATTCTGCTCCTTTATTCTCACGTTGATTAGTAAAAAATCGAAAGTTTAATGTAGCGATATTAGCAATGGCATTATTGGTATAAGGGGTAATGGAAATGATGGGAATATCATTCATTTTCGCAAGTTTTGCCATGCGTAAAGTAGGCGCAAAATCACCTGTAGTACTGATCACAAACAGAATATGATGTTTTGATAAACCACGGACAATATGCTCTCCCATCTTACTGGATTCGATTTTATATACATTTTGGCGGCCAATCGCAAACAACAGCTTTTCCAGATAATCAACCAATATGGAAGTTAACCCACCAGGTGCCCATAAATAAATCGGATCATCACTATCCAGATAATGAAAGAAGCGTTCTAATTGTTCATTAGAAATTAATTTTGATGTACCTTCAATGTCGGTATATAAATTATCCATAATGATTTTATTAGTAAGCGCCTCCTGAGGTTTTGTGATGACGGTTTGAGGCTTCTGCATTTCAGAACGTAAGGCATATTTAAATTCCGCAAATCCATAGAAACCCAGCTTCTTACAGAAACGTAAAATCGTGGCGGTAGAATAGGATACTTGTTTGGATAACTCCTGAATACTCATATGTAACACATCATCCATGTTTTCATAAACGTAGCGTAATATGGATAATTCACCACTACTTAAGCTTTTTATGACAGTATCATCAAGATGTAAAATGACCAATGTAAAAACCCCTTTTCTATATGATAAGTATATTATACTTGAAGTAAACAAAAAATGCATAAAATTAAATAAATATAAGGAGGAGAAACAAGATGTTTTTCAAAAAGAAAGAATCATATATTACAGCATACACAGATGGGACAATCATTCCTATATCAGAAGTAAAAGATGAAGTGTTTTCACAAAAAATGATGGGTGACGGGTTGGCAATCTATCCAGAAAGTGATACCATTTACGCACCATGTGATGGAATCGTAACCGCTGTTTTTGACCAGACACAACATGCAGTAGGAATTACCATGGAAAATGGTATGGAGATATTATTGCACGTTGGACTTGATACCGTGAACCTTCATGAACCGATTTTTCATACCCATGTGAAAAAAGATGAGGCTGTTAAACAGGGACAGACATTGATTACATATGATAAAGAAGCACTTGCGGCTTTGGGATATAGTGATGTGACGATGTGTGTGATTTTGAGTAATGGAAATACCAAAGAAGTAGAAATTTTAAAAGAAACAAAAGCAGTTGCGAATAAGACAAATATCATTCGATATAAATAACAATAGAAAAGGGGAGAACAATGGTAAATATTCAGGTATTACTGACAACTATGATGGAGTTGTTTGCGTTTATTGTAGTTGGTTATATTTTAGTAAAAAAGCATCAAATCAGTAAAGAAACGAATAAGCAGATATCCGGTTTGGTTGTAAATGTTTTATCACCGGCATTGATTGTCAGTTCTGTGTGTGTAAAATCAGATTATGATGGTAATGATATCATTTGGCAGGCATTAGGGGCAGGTGTGCTTTTATATTTGTTTTTGATATTATTAGCGAAGCTTGTCAATCGATGCTTAAAAGCAGATGAACATGAGGCACCTGTATATGAGTTATTAATGGTATTTTCTAATACAGCGTTTATCGGTTATCCGATATTAAGGGTATTGTATGGTGATTTTGCGGTATTTGTATTTTCATTAATGCATATGCCTTTTAATATATTGATATTTTCTTATGGTGTCTACTTGATAGGAAAAGGTTCTGTGAAAGAAAATCAAAAGATATCGATAGGAAATATTTTGTCAATGGGCACAATCAGTTCTTTGTTGGCGATTATTATTTATATGACACATGTAAATATGCCTGTACCAGTTGTGGATTTTTTATCCATGCTTGGAAATGCGACAATACCAATTAGTATGATTGTGATTGGCGCATCGCTTGCATTTTTGCCGGTAAAAGAAATTATCAGTGAAAAGAAACTTTATATCTTAATTGCGATCAAATTAATCGTATTACCAATCATATTATATTTGTTGGTGTGGAAGCTTCCTTTTGATGATTTTATAAAATCACTAATTGTTGTTTCAGGAGCCTTGCCTTCAGCTTCTATGGTTGTAATTTTATCTACAGAATATGAGGGTGATGTGAAAGCAGCTTCTGCAGGGGTGTTTTTAACAACTTTGTTTTCTATTATCACGATGCCTTTCATGTTAAATATGTTATTATAGATATGGAAGAAGGCGGGATTTATGATTTATACAGAGCTGACAAATAAAGCTATCAGGCTGGCGTATCAGGCACATAATGGGCAAGTAGATAAAGCAGGAATGCCTTATATTTTACATCCCATACATTTAGCTGAACAAATGGATGATGAAATTTCTACATGTGTTGCGATACTTCATGATGTGGGAGAAGATACGGATATCACATTTGAAGATTTAGAGAAAGAATTTCCAGAAAGTGTAGTTGTACCTTTACGATATCTTACCCATGAGAAAAATGTTCCATATATGGAATATGTACAACATATATTAGAAAATGATGTTGCCATTAAAGTAAAACTTGCGGATATTGATCATAATATGGATCAGAGCCGGTTTAGTGGTATGGATGTAGATGAAAAGACAATGGAGTATTTTAGAAATAAGTATACAAAAGCGAAAGCTCTTTTATGTAAAAAGTAAGTTCCTTTAAAGGGACTTTTTTTCTTGGCAGTTTGGAAATATGTAAAAATATTTCTTAGAAAACAATGATTTATTTTAAGATTTCATCATAAAAAACAATTATTTTTCACTTTCCTGATTTTATCAAAGAAACCATGTATAATAGGGAACATTAACTAGAAAGGAGATGTTTTATGAGCAAAAGATTTAAGCTTGCGGACACGATCAATCACAAGGATCCCAAAAAAGCATTAGATGAATATTGTAAAAAAATATTGAGTTTTAAATGTATTCTCGCCAGATTTTTAAAGGATTATACCGAGGAATACAAAGATTTAGAGATTGATGACATTGTCATGTACATTGAAGCGATTCCCGATATTGATTACATCATCGATAACGAGGAAATTCTGGGATTAAATTTGGAGGATCATTCGATTGTTGGCGCAGAGGTGGATTATGATATTTTGTTTTTTGCGAGGCTTCCAGGAGAAGCAGATAACGTAAAGGCGGGTTTTCTGATCAACATAGAAGCACAAAATGATAGTAATCCAGAATATCCATTATTGAGTCGTGCGGTATATTATGTATGTCGGATATTGGTGGGTGAAAAGAATGGTGTAATAGGCTTTGAAAAATCAGAGTATGGAAATATCAAAAAGGTGTATTCCATGTGGATATGTATTGGGCATCCAAATTACAAGGATGGTGTTATTAATAAGTATACGCTGAATGAAACATGTTTGGGAAGAGAATGGCATAGTCCCATGATGTATTATGACTTGATCACAGTGGTAATGATCTATCCAAAGAAGCATTATGATTACAACGATACAAGTGATAAAAGCACGATGAAATTATGGAGCATATTATTTGAATCAGAGTTACCACCGGAAGAAATAAAAAGACAACTTATAGAAAACTATGATATACTATTACCAGAGGATCTAGAACAGGAGGTTTTTGAGATGAGTGGTTATGGTGATTATGTCGAAAACAAAGGATTGAAGCGTGGATTAGAACAAGGAGAAATCAAAGCGACAGTAGAACACGTAAAAAAGTTGATGAAAACAACAAATGTGAGCATAGAAAAAGCAATGGATATGTTAGAACTACCTCAAGAAATTCGTCCCACTGTAATTGAAAAAATCAAAAATCAGAAATAATCATTGGAAATGGTGTTTATGAAAGTGAATGCCATTTTTCTTTATTTATATTATAAATGATAGACTATAGCTTATGATTATAAATGAAGTTAAAAATGAGTATACAGGTTGTTGACTGCTAATAGTAAAAAATCTAATTACTTTTGATCGAACTAGCATCTATATTTGATCTAAATTCATTTGGGGTACAATGATATCTTTTTTGAAATTGCTTATAAAAGCTTGTAAGGTTGTTAAATCCTACAAGTTCTGATATTTCATAAACAGGATAATTAGTATTCAATAAAAATATTGTGCTCTTTTTTAGTCTTTCTTCAAAGACAAGTTTTTTAAAAGTTTCGCCTGTTTGTTGTTTAATGAAATTGCATATATAAACTGACGTATATCCTAGATGGTTACACATATCATTTAAATTACCTCGTACATAATTGTTCTTTATGTAATTCAAAATTGACTGTAGTAATTCTTCGTTTTTCTTTTGACTATGATAGTTGGTGTCAAAACCAAAACATCTTATCAGATGCGTAATCAAAATTGAGATATATCTATCTATTAATTCACTAGAGCATATTTGAGTATCTAAATGTTCACATAGGATATTTTGTACACATTGATGCACCAATTGATTGTTTTTAGTATTACAAATAAGATAATGGGTATGAATACCTTTTTTTCCTAATAATTGTTTTAAGAATTTAGATAGAATGGACTCTTCAGGAAGATTATTTATAAATGATTCCGAAAAGAATTCTACTTTTAAAATGATATTTATTAAAATGTCATCCATTGATGTTGGTAAAATTTCGTGAGGAACATGTTTGTCTATGATAATAAGATCGCCTTTATTTAAAGCAATTTTTTTATCCTCTAATTGAATAGTGATGTTACCATGATATACATAATTGATTTTTATATAATGATAAATATGCATTGGTATCTTAGGACAATTTCTTTCATGGACACTTATGATATGATTTACTCCATGAAAATCTCTATCAGAACCTAGAATAGTTAGATATTCATTATTGTAAGGAACTATATCATGATTTAAAATGAAATGTTGAAAAACAGTATTTTCATCTACTGTTGAAACAGTATGATTGCTGTACAAATATGCTTCCAATTCTTGATAATTCATATAATCTCCTTTGAAATATTAAATTTTGATAGTCTCTTAATAAATTTTTAGTATTTTTAAATGGAATAATGGCCTTTATAATATGAATTGTAACAAATAACCATATATATTTCAAGGCCGAGAATGTGAGTGAAAGTTATAAAAAATGATAGTGAGAGAGGAAAATGAAAATGAAGAATAAATTAATAGGTTTTTTTGAAAAATCCCAACCATTTTTTGATCGTTTAGGTAGTAGTGCATATTTACAAGTTATTTCAAGTGCTATGATGGGTACGCTAGGTGTTATATTTGTTGGATCAATAGCTGTATTATTAGCAGTACTTCCATCTACAGTGTCTGCTTTATCATTCTTAGCTGCTTATTCACCAATGTTTCTAAAAATAAATAATATCACGATTGGTGCTATGTCACTATATGTAGTTGTATTAATAGCATATCAATTAGTAAAAAGATTAGAACCTGAAGAAGATGGTATATCTGCAAGTATTATTTCGTTATTATGCTTCTTAATTATTACACCGCTTGATACAACCACAGATGGTGTTACAGCGATTCCAGCAACTTGGTTAGGCGCTCAAGGTGTATTTTCTGCAATGATTGTTGGTTTAGTATCAGCAAGATTATACTTAGAGATTAAACGCAGAAATTTAACAATAAAGATGCCTGCAAGTGTACCACCGATGGTATCAAATATCTTTGCATCATTAGTTCCAACTATTTTAATTGCAATTTTATTTATCATGATTAATTGGTTGTTTAGTATAACATCTTATGGAAGTATGAATCAATTTATTTATTCCATTATTCAAGGACCATTGCAAGGAATTGGTGGAAATATTACTGCAATGATTGTTATATCATTAATTTGCCAATTATTATGGTTCTTTGGCATCCATGGAACGAATGTTACCATGCCAGTTGTTCAAGCTTTATGGATGGCAATGGATGCGGAAAACTTAACTGCACTTGCTGCTGGTAACCCATTACCGAATATCACAGGTTATGCTTTCTTTAGTATTATTACTTGGGGAGGAACATCTTTAGGACTAGTGTTATTAATGTTAAGAGCAAAAAGTAAACAATATCGTGAAGTTGGTAAAATTGGATTAGTGCCTATTTTATTTGGTATAGGTGAACCAGTAGTATTTGGTACACCTTTAGTATTAAATTTTAAACTAGCAATTCCTCTAATTACAAATAACTCAATATGTTTATTGATATCTTATATCTGCATTAAGTTAGGTATTGTTAGTGTTTTCAGTGGTGTTGCACCAGTATTTGGTATGCCAATTGGGTTATACGCTGCATTTCAAGGAAGCGTTTCAATTATCGTATTACATTTAATATTACAATTTATAATTGGACCTTTATTATGGTATCCATGGTTTAAACGATTAGATAAAGAAACTTATGAACAAGAACAATTACTAGAAAGTGCAGGGAAATAGGATGTATAGTTTTAAAGTACCAGAAGATAAAAAAATAAATATCATTATTGATAGCGATGCAAAAAATGAAGCTGATGACCAATATGCAATTGTCCACGCTTTACTAAGTCCAAAATTAAACGTGAAGGGAATTATTGGAACACAGTTCTCAAAAAGGCGTACTCTTACAAGTATGATAGAAAGCTATGAAGAGTGTAAAAAACTGGTTTCTTTAATGAACTTTTCTACTCCTGTATACAAAGGTAATGTAGAAGCTCTAGATTCTTTAGAACATTACGAAGTTTCAGAAGGCTCAAAGTTTATTATTGAAGAAGCTAAAAAAGCAGAAGGTGAATTATATATTGCATGTATGGGGGCTCTAACAAATATTGCAGTAGCTGTATTACATGAGCCTTCTATAGCAGATAAAATTTCAATTGTATGGGTTGGTGGAAGATTAAATGTATCTGACGATAAAGGATATGAAGCTAACGCCAGAAATGACTATAAAGCTGTAAATGTTGTAATGGAAAGATGTTCTAAAATTTTGCATATACCTTATGAAACATATACAATGATGCAGGTATCAATAGCTGAATTAGAATTAAGAGTAAAGCCATATCATGAGATTGGGGAATATCTATTCAATCAGTTAAATGATTTTAACTATAACATTAATCGTCCTTGGACAAATGGCGAAAGTTGGAATATGGGAGATACAACGTCAATATCGGTCTTAATTAACAAACATAGCGCAACCTATGCCAAAAGAAATGCCTTTATATTAGATAAAGAATTAAATGTCACAGAAATAGATAAAGAAATCACTGCAGTCACAAGTATTGATAGTAGATATGCTATGGAAGATTTCTATGCAAAATTAGTCTTGTTTTCAAGACACCAAAAACAAACTCTCTTTTAATACCTTTTTCAAATAGCAGCATACCTCATGGATATCACCCAACTGTAATTGAAAAAAACAAAAATCAGGAATAATCATTGGAAATGGTGTTTACAAAAGTAAATGCCATTTTTTTGTTTTGTGATAATTATATAAAAATGGAAATTCAGTTAGAAAACAATTAAAATCATCTATTTTTTCTTACTATTTCCAAAAAACGAATTCCTTGATAACTTTTTTAGGATTTTCATACCTAAATTACGTATATAGATAGTATACGGTATCAGACCGTGTAGAAAGATGAGGATTTGTATGAAAAAAACAAAGAAGATGAAAATGGAAAGAAAAGAAAATGCGGATATTCTATATGATGGTAAGGAGATTGTTGTTATAGGCGCAGACTATGAAACTGAAAAAAGCAAAAATGAGGTAAATTTAATGATGGCACAACCTACATTCTTGACCATTTGTAAATGTGGTATGTTTTCAAATAATGATACCATGTTTGAAAATACGACAGTGAAAGATGTTTTTGTGAAAAGTAGTTGTAATTTAATTTTTAAAGGGAAAGCATATGTTGATCAAAAGGAAAAAGAGGAAGCAATCAAACGCTTTGAAGGTGTTTTTGAAGAAGAAAAGGCAAAATTGAAAGAAACATATAAAAATGATCGTTTATATAGTGTCAGATATATTAAAGAATACCCTATAATAAATGGAAGTGTACAAAAAACGGGAATAGGTGCTTTACAAGGCGAAGTGAGAACATATGATGAAAACTTTAGTTTGAGCGATATTGAAACCATTATGCAAATTACATCAGAGGAATTAGTAAAAAAGGAAAAAGCAATAGGATATAATAATTTAACATCCTTTGAGAAGCTGTTGCATAAACTTGAGAAAAATGCAGATATCAGAAAATTGGAGCATTTAGTTTTAAAAAGTGTAGAGGCAGTGAAGAGAACAGATGAAGTCAATAGAAAAATTTCAGATTTTATGAAAGGGCGTAGTTGTGGCGTAAATGATTCAGAAGCATTCGTAAAATTGGAAATGCCAGTAGATAAGCAAAATGAAGAAACCGCTGAACGTTATGCAGCATTTAGTGTTATGAAAAGACAATATGAGATGATGAATGATGAAGAAAAAGCTGAGTTTCTAAAGGCGTATAGTGAAGAAAATGACACAGATCCAAAACAAAAAGTATTTTATCAAACGGTAAATGAAATTTTAACATCATCACAACAACTAGAGGAAAGAGAGGAATTTAAAGATATTCATCTAAAAACACAGATCATTAAAACAGTCGAAGATGCTCCAGCTGGTATGAACGATAATCGTATTTCAGTTAAAGTAAACAAAGTCGGCACAAAAGAAAAAATAGAATTATTTTCTATGGATAAGGTGGAATTAGATAAAGAAATCCGTAAAAAAGGATTTGATGGCCTTAGTGGATTTGAAAAATATTGTTACCTGACCTTCTATGGCGAAAATGAATTTGTGAAAGATGCTGATGCAGCTATGCAGGAGTGCTGGGATGATATTCAAAACGCGCTAAACCATCTTCAATATCAAACAAACTAGAATAAAAGTGAAGAAATACGTTAGATTGTATCAGAATATCACAAAAACTCATCTCTTAAAATCTACTTCATAAATCAGTGTGGTTTTATGCTATAATATAAAAGTGAGTTAGGAGTGTTAGACATGCAAAAAGGTCTTTTTATAACATTTGAAGGAAATGATGGCAGTGGGAAAACAACAATTTCCCAAATGGCATACGAAAAATTAAAAGAAGCTGGTTATCCTGTGATATATACAAGAGAACCTGGTGGAATTGATATCGCAGAACAGATACGCAAAGTAATACTTGATCCTAAGAATACCGCAATGGATGCACGTTGTGAGGCATTATTATATGCCGCAAGCAGACGACAGCATTTGGTAGAAAAAGTATTGCCTGCCCTTGATGAAAAGAAAATCGTACTATGTGATCGATTTGTGGACAGTTCACTGGTTTATCAGGGAATTGCTCGAGGGATTGGTGTAGATGAAGTTATGCAAATCAATGAATTTGCGATTGAAGGTCATATGCCAGACGCCACAATCTTTTTAGATGTTGATTTAGAAACAGGCTTGGCGCGTGTTGCAAATCGAGGAAATATGGATCGCTTAGATGCAGAAGGCATGGCATTTCATGAAATGGTTGCGAAAGGATATGCGACGATCAAAGAAAAATATGCCGATCGTATGCATATAGTAGATGCAAATAAAGAAATGGATGATGTACTGACACAAACCATAACCACATTATTGGAGATCATAACACCTTATGTTTAAAGAACAGCTAGAACAACAGCAGCCAGTTGTTTACCATACATTAAAAAATGCTTTAGAAAATGATAAACTGGCACATGCCTACATGTTTTCTGGGCCAAGTGGTACGCCTAAAAAACAGACAGCTTACCTTCTAGCACAAAGTCTTGTCTGTGATGAAAAAGGATTTGCTTGTGAAACCTGTGATACCTGTCAAAGAGTTTTGCATAATGAATATGCAGATATGATTTATATAGATGGCACAACGACATCAATTAAAAAGGATGATATTATCAAGCTGCAGGAAGCATTTAATAAAACTGGTCTGGAAGAAAAAGGTAAAAAAATCTATATTCTGGATCATGCTGAAAATGCAACACCTGATGCATTAAACTCCTTATTGAAATTTCTTGAGGAGCCAAGCAACGATATGATTGCAGTTTTGATAGTCGAACAATTGGAACGTGTTCTTCCAACCATCATCTCCCGATGCCAGAATATTCCATTCATTCCTTTAAGCAGTGAACAATGCTATGAAGCAGTGAAAAAGGATATGGGGGAATTAGATGCATATTTATTAAGTCATATGATAAGAAATAAAGATGCGATTATGGAAGCATATGAGAGTGAAGATTATCAACATGCTTTATATGTATTTAAAGGTGTAATTGATCAATATCTGATAGATCCATATGGTGCATTGTTATTCTTACAGGTAGAAGGATTTCCTGCAAAACAGAAAAAGTATGGAAAAGTATCTTTTGGATACGTTCTAGATATGCTGTCTTTATTCTTTAAGGATTGTATGAAGCATAAACAGGTACCAGATCCATGGTATCAAGAACATATGAAGCGAATGATAGATAAACATATCAATGATATCGCAATCATGCAGGTGTTAATGGACACAAGAGATAAACTACTTCGGACATCCATTAATCTGCAGCTGTTAATTGATGATATGATTTATCAAATGAAAGAGGTGAGCTGATATGCAGAATGTAAAAAATGAGCATAAAAATGATGCTGTCAAACAAGAAAACAAGTCATTTAAGACTGAAGATAAGTTTCATAAAGATGACAGAAATTATCGTGATGATAAATTACATAAAAATGATATCAATCATAAAAAAGATGAACAAAAACCATCAAGAACCTATAAGTATCTAGCTTTTGTATCATTCAAAGAAAGTAAAAAGGTATATTCCTTTGGAAGTGATCAAAACGATTTTCATGTAGGTGATGATGTTGTTGTGGAAACCGTTCGTGGTTTAGAGCTTGGTAAGATTGTTAAAGAAAGCGAAGCATTCATACCGAATGGAATGGAAATCAAACCAATTATCCGAAAAGCAACTCCAAAAGATTTAAAGAATGCGGAAGTAAATGTTGAAAAAGCTAAAAAGGCTTTGGTTACATGTAATGAATGTATTCATAAATTAGGTTTAGATATGAATCTGATTGAGGCTGAATATACATTAGATTGTAGTAAAATCATCTTTGTATATGTCGCAGATGAACGTGTAGATTTCCGTGAACTGTTAAAGGAATTAGCCGCAATCTTTAAATGTCGTATTGAGCTACGCCAGATTGGACCTAGAAACAAATCAAAAATCGTTGGTGGATTAGGCAGCTGTGGAATGGAAACATGTTGTTCAAGATTCTTAAATGATTTTGATGTAGTATCCATCAATATGGCAAAAAACCAGTTGTTGGCATTAAATATTCAAAAACTAAGCGGTCAGTGTGGCAAATTGATGTGTTGTTTAAAATTTGAAGATGATCAATACAAAAAGTTACGAGAAGGGCTTCCTAAATTAAATTCACAGATAGAATATAAAGGCAGCCGCTATCGAATTACCAGTATGAATGTATTACTTCAACAGGTAAAGATTGAAAATAAAGAAGATGTACAATTCTTAACATTTAAAGAATTATGGCCAGATATTGATTTCAAAGATCGGTAGGTGATTGGTATGATACGCCAAAAAAGTTTTGATAATGACAGACCAACGTTATATGTTGTCGCAACGCCCATTGGAAATTTAGATGAAATGACACCAAGAGCTGTTGAAATCTTAGAGAATGTAGATGTGATTGCGGCAGAAGATACTAGAAATACATTAAAACTATTATCACATTTCCATATCAAAACACGTTTGATTTCTCATCATCAACATAATGAAACACAAAGTACAAATGGATTACTGGATTTATTGGAAAAAGGTAATGATATTGCTTTGGTAAGTGATGCAGGATATCCTTTGATATCTGATCCAGGTGGAGTAGCTGCAAAGAAAATTATGGATGCGGGATTTAATGTAGTGCCAGTTTCCGGCTGCAATGCTATGCTGGATGCACTTGTTGGCTCTGGTTTAAATACACAGCATTTTATGTTTTACGGCTTTCTTCAATCATCAGAAAAGGGTAGAACTTCAGAACTTTGTGATTTGAAATATTTTCCGTATACAATGGTATTTTATGAAGCACCACATCGTATTGAAAAATGTCTGAGAACCATGTTAGAGGTATTTGGTGATCGCCAAATATGTCTTGCAAGAGAATTAACAAAGAAACATGAAGAATTTATTCGTGGCACTATTGAAGAAGTTTTAGAAATTGTGGATGATTTAAAAGGCGAAATGGTGATTGTTGTAGAAGGCAGTCAGGATATCAAAGATGATAGAGAAGATGCTGCAGTACCTTTGGTACATGAACAGATCAAGCAATATATCGATGGTGGATTAACAACGAATGAAGCAATCAAAAGAGTAGCCAAAGAACGTGGATTATCACGTAATGATGTCTACAAAGAATATCACGAACTAAGTTAAGAAACAGGAAGCAGGATGGCATAGATGTCCTGCTTTTTCATATGAAAATTTAGAAACATAAAAATACGTGGGAATTTCACGTTTTTTAAGATAAAAAAGGTTTCCCTATTATTGGTGCAGG
Source organism: Absiella sp. AM09-50 (assembly GCF_003433845.1). NCBI lineage: Bacteria > Bacillati > Bacillota > Erysipelotrichia > Erysipelotrichales > Erysipelotrichaceae > Amedibacterium > Absiella sp. AM09-50. The sequence goes on along the minus strand of NZ_QVFI01000003.1, from coordinate 23,738 downwards.
AAACTTATTAGGGGTAAAACTGCATCGATTTCAAAGTTCTTTTTCAGTAGGAAAATTGATATCTTATATATGCACCCAATGAATTTTCATGAATACTTTATTGCTTTAGGAGAAACTAAATTGGTTCAAGTTATAAAAGTGTTAAGGGCTGCCACTGAATTATTATACTTTCTCAAATAGCATTTCTAAGAAAACAGCCTTGCAAGAACACTCATTTTCTTATATCCTTATCTAAAAGAAGGTGTTTCTATGGATTTAAAAAAGAATATCGTTTTATATGCAGATATGTTGGAATGTAAAAGGAAAAATCAACCAATATACTATGAAGATGAACACGCATTATGTATTCAGGATACGTATAATCAAATGTTATATTGTGCAAGCGACAACAAGAAAAGCGCTAAACGAATGGTGGGAGCGATGCCTGAAAGTTTTTCTATGATTGTGGCACATGATATGTATACAGATCAATATATAAAAGAACGTTTTCATATAGCGTGTACCTTAGAATGCTACCATTCAATGTATATTGGAAAAGAGAAGCCAGTTGTGATATTGCCTGAAGGCTATACTATGCGTTTACTTGATGAACAGTATTTACCAGAAGTAATGTCTTTATATTCCATGGAAGATTGTAATGATGAAGCATATCTGCGACCATGTTTAGAAGATGGAATGGCTGGTGTTTTTCAAGATGATATCCTTTGTGGATTTATGGGGGTTCATGAAAAAAGTTCTATGGGAATCTTGGAAATAAAGCCAGAATATCGTCGTCAGGGACTAGCGGTTGCGCTTATCCATCAGATAGTAGGAATGCAAATGGAGAGAGGAAGAATACTTTATGGGGAAATTGTGAAAGATAACATCGCAAGTATCAAGCTTCAGGAAAAAGCAGGTTTGGTGGTAAGTAAAGAACTAACATATTGGTATTTCCCTTAAATGTTCACAAATCGCTCACACAGAAAGATTGGAAACCATGTATAATAAAAATGAGGTGATTTGGATGAGTAAACTTTTGGTTGTGGATGATGAGGAACGTATCCGTTCTATTATTCGTAAATATGGAGAATTTGAGGGACATGAAATAGATGAAGCAGGCGATGGGATGGAAGCGATTCGTATCTGTCAGAATCATACATATGATTTAATTATCATGGATATCATGATGCCAAATCTGGATGGTTTTTCTGCCTGCAAAGAAATCAGAAAAATTATAGATATACCTGTGATCATGTTATCAGCACGTGGAGAAGAATATGATCGTATCCATGGCTTTGAACTTGGCATCGATGATTATGTGGTAAAACCATTTTCGCCAAAAGAGCTGATGATGCGTGTATCCGCAATTTTAAATCGTTATCATAAAGATCAAAATACAAATAGAGAAGTATATGAACAGGCAGGATTGAAGATAGACTTTACAGGTAGAAAGGTTTTTATCCACCAAAAAGAAATTGATTTATCTCCTAAAGAATATGAATTATTATTTTATCTGGTACGCAATGAGGGAATTGCCCTTACAAGGGAACAGCTGATACACGATGTATGGGGATATGATTTCTATGGGGATGATCGTACCCTGGATACCCATATTAAACTTTTAAGGAAAAGCCTTCAAGAATATAGTAAGTGGATTATTACACTTCGTGGGGTAGGTTATCGTTTTGAAAAAGCAAAATAGTATGAAAAAGCCTGTTTCTATAAAATGGAAAATATTTGCATCCTTGGTGTTTTTCATTGCGATTGTTATTGTCGTACTATGGCTGTTTCAGGTGTTCTTTTTAGAAAATTTTTATATGTCTATCAAAAGTAATGCAGTTAAAAAAGCTGCTAGTCAAATTAATGAAATCATCACTTCAGATAAGGATACAGATAAAATCCAGACAATCGCAAAAGAAAATGATTTTTGTATTGAAATATATGAAAATAACGAAAATGAAATTGGTAAATTAAATCAAGTATATCCACAGAGTCAGGAAGATCTGCGATGTCGTATCAAAAACATTCAACAAAGTGCTGATTATATCATTGCACTTCAAGAGGATGTTGTGCGTACAGGGGAAATGGCATCTCAGATGGTGAATCATACAAACCAAGATCGAGGATGGAAAGCAGAAGATGTCTTGTTATGGAATCCTGTCCTGCAAAATGGTATCAATAAAAAACCATTAATTATTCAAAGTCGGATTTTTAATAATATGACATATATTAGTGTACTGCCATCTAAAAATAAAACCTTAAAAACCGTTATCATAGATGCCCAGCTTACTCCTGTTAATGCTACTATTGATACAATCAAGGCACAATTCATCATGATTGCGATTATATTAATTTTGGTTGCCATAGGTTTAGCATTATACTTATCCAAGAAAATCGCAACACCAATTATTCATATCAATGAACGTGCAAAAGTACTTGCGACAGGAAAGTATGATGTGGGATTTAAAGGAAAAGGTTATTTAGAAGTTGAAGAACTAAGTGATACGTTGAACTATGCGGCAAATGAACTTAGCAAGGTAGATAATTTAAGAAAAGAATTAATCGCAAATACCAGTCATGATTTACGAACACCACTGACAATGATCGCAGGATATGGAGAAGTTATGCGAGATATTCCTGGAGAGAATACACCAGAAAATGTACAGATTATCATTGATGAAACCAAGCGATTGACTGCACTTGTTAATGATATGCTGGACTTATCAAAGCTTCAGGCAGGCGCCATGCATATCAACCGCATGCCTTTCAATATTACCCAGGAAATAGAACGAATCATTTTACGTTATGACAGGTTGTTGACAAATCAGGTAGTAGATATACTTTTTGAACATGATGCAGATGTTGAAGTGAATGGAGATATCGTAAAACTTGGACAGGTCATTTATAATCTTATCAATAATGCAATCAATTACTGTGGAGAGGATCATAAAGTCATTGTCAAACAGATTTGTAAAGACCAACATGTTCGTATAGAATTTATTGATCATGGAGAAGGAATTGAAGAGGAACAGCTGCCATATATCTGGGAACGTTATTATAAGGTAGATAAAACACATGTTCGCTCTAAAGTAGGCAGTGGTCTTGGCTTGAGTATCGTAAAAGCTATTTTAGAACTTCATGAAGCAGAATATGGTGTAAGCAGTAAGTTACATGAGGGTACAGTTTTCTGGTTCTCATTACCGATTTATAAAGATTAGGTCATCTACGGATGGCTTTTTCTTTAGCAGTTTTATAAAATTTAGAACATTTTGCTGAAAAGTGGAACGAAATGCTTATTCTTATGATATAGTAAAGATGTAGGATAAAATGGAGGAATATGAACATGAAAAAACTAACGACACTTTTATTAAGCGCAGGTTTATTATTTTCAATGGCAGCATGTAGCAGCAGTAAGATTGATGATGATGCTTTAACATTGTTGGAAACTGGTATGAATCATTTTGAGAAAATGGAAAGTGCTTCATACAATGCATCAATGGATGTGAAAATTCCAGATAGTAATGCATCTATTGCATTCAAAGGCGGATATCTTGAGAAAGATAATAAATTAAATTTTTCATTATTGATGGATGTAAAAGAAGATGGTGAAAAAGCAGAGGAACTTATCAACGTATATTATAAAGATGATACAGCATATATCAATCTTATGGATTTGAATAAAATGAAGATTGATGTAAGTGACTTGCTTGATCAGGCAAAACAATCAGAACCAGCAGAAACAAAGAGTGAAGGATTTAAGAAAGAAGATATCAAACCATTCCTTGATAAAGCCTCCTTAGATGGCAACAAGGTAAAACTGGTTTTGAATAAAGAAAAACTAGATGCGGCAATGGCAGATGAAGTAAAGAAACAAAGTGAAGCAGCAGGCTATGATATGACAATGAACATAAAGTCCGCAACAGCTGAAGTTACCGTAAAAGATGATTTTATCGAAGATGCAGTCGTTGATTTTGTTATGACAGTATCTGCGGATGTAGATGGAAAGAAAGAATCTATAGATATGAATATTAAATTGAATATAAGTTTCTCAGATATCAATCAAAATAAAGAAATAAATTTCCCTGATTTTAAAGGCTATGAAGAAACAGATATCATGTCTTTGATTTATGGTATGAGTAGTGCTGCTGGTGGATTAGAAGGATAAGAAATATATGAAATGCGATTTCTCTAACTTATGAGAAGTCGCTTTTTTTGTGTTTAAATAAAATAAATTCTCTATAAGGGGTGAAAATAGCTTCTGAATTCAACTATATATATGTAAAGATGTTTTTGAACTTTATGAATATCGGTGATTAGAAAGGAGTAGAATGGAAAAAATAGTATCACTTTGGAATCAGAAAACTATCATCAATTTTCTTATGGGCAATATATTTTTTTTACTTTTCATTTGTTTTCTTCATATGATAACTAGTTTCGTAAAGAAAATAATTAGATAATATGCATTAGATATTTGATTCAAAAAGGAGGACACAATGAATATTTAAGTCAAACTTAAGTAAATCTATTCCCTATGTTTGATATAATATAGCTAACGAGGGATGCAAAATGAAAATATTAATTGTTGATGATGAAAAAGAAATCGCAAATTTAGTAACCATCTATTTATCAAATGAAGGATATGAAATAGATGTTTTTTATGATGGCAAAAGTGCCATGGAAGCAATCAAAAAACAAAAGTATGATTTAGCGATACTGGATGTTATGTTGCCAGATATCGACGGGTTTACGATATGTAAGAATATCAGAGAAACATATACATATCCAATCATTATGTTGACCGCAAAAGAAGCCGATATTGATAAAATTAATGGTCTGATGATTGGTGCGGATGATTATGTCACAAAACCATTTCAGCCGTTGGAATTAGTGGCACGTGTGAAAGCACAGCTGCGAAGATATATTCGATACAATACCAGTAAAAAAGATATTAATGAAGTTACTTATTCAGGATTATATCTTGATTTAGAACATCATATATGTAAGGTAAATGAACAAAAAGTAAATCTAACACCGATTGAATTTTCTCTATTATGGTATTTAACTTCCCATCAGGGAAAAGTTGTCAGCGCAAAAGAATTATATGAAGCTATCTGGAAAGAAGAATATCTAACATCCAGCAATAATACGTTGATGGTTCATATTCGTCATATTCGTGACAAAATGAAAGATGATGCTGAGCATCCTAAATATATCAAAAATGTTTGGGGTGTTGGCTATAAAATTGGTGATTAAAAATGATAAAATATAGAAAACAAATCGTAATTAGTTTATTTGTTGTTGTCATTGTATGGTATTTATTAGATAAATTATCTAATGGCTTTGTCCTTGATTATATCGCAAACAATTTCACAAATGTATATGAGTACACCGATGCACAGGGAATCTTGCATCAGGTCAGTAAGCCTGATTGGGAAAACATAAAATTTTATACATTGATACTTACAGCATTATTGACAGCAGGATGCGTTTATTTGATTAAATATAACGCTGATAAGAAATCAAAGAGTGATAAAGCAGACCTTATCCATCAATTAGAAATGGAACTAACTGCCTTTCGGGATGGCAAAGAATATCTACAAATGTCAGAAGAACTTGCGCCAATTGACTCTTTATTAATGCAGATACGCAATAAAGAAGATAAGCAGATTCAAACAATTGAAAAACAGACCCAGCAAAAAAATGATTTGATTTCATATCTTGCACACGATATGAAAACACCACTTGCTTCAGTGATTGGATATCTCAGCCTGCTTCACGATGTAAAAGATATCCCCAAAGAACAAAATGATGCATATATACAGATTGCCCTTGATAAGGCAAATCGATTGGAATCTTTAATTGATGAATTTTTTGATATCACAAGATTTAATCTTCATGATATTGTGATTTCTCGTGGAAAGATCCAAATGCGATTCTTATTTGAACAATTACGAGAACAGTTCTATCCAATCATGTTGAAACAGCATAAAGAAATTATATTGAATATGCCAGAGGATCTTGTTTATTATGGCGATGGTGACAAACTGGCAAGAGCATTCAATAATATCTTGAAAAATGCGATATCGTATAGTTATGAAGAAACAAAGATATTTATAGAGTGCCATCAGGATGAACATACATTGACGTTGTATTTCCATAACCAGGGAGATGAAATTCCTAAACAGAAACTGGATATGATATTTGAGAAATTCTATCGATTAGATAAGGCTCGCTCCACAAATTCTGGTGGTGCTGGATTAGGTCTGGCTATCGCAAAAGAGATCGTTGAAGCCCATGATGGAACCATACGTGCAGAAAGTAGTATGAAAGAAACAGTGTTTATCGTGACATTGCCAATGAAGATTTAGGTGCGTTTAACACGTACCTTTTTTGTGTTATTTTGGTCGCAAATATATAAAAAAAGGATTATAATAAAAATTATAAAACTTTTGATTTGAAAAAACATAATAAAGGAGATAGATACAATATGAGAAGTGAAAAAGCACGCATTACCAATCTTTGCATGGTTTATGATAATGCTGGAAATGTACTTGTACAAGAACGAATTAAAAAAGACTGGCCGGGAATCACGTTTCCTGGCGGGCATGTAGAATATTTAGAGTCATTTCATGATGCTGTTGTACGTGAAGTAAAAGAAGAAACTGGCCTGGATATTAAACACCCAAAATTATGTGGTGTGAAACAGTTTCAGACCAAGGAAGATGAACGATATATCGTGTTTCTATATAAAACCAATGAGTTCTCTGGAGAGCTATGTTATTCATCAGAAGGACATGTGTTTTGGGTGAAACGCTCAGAGTTGTTGAATTATCCATTATCTGAAGATTTTGACGAATTATTAAAAGTCTTTGAAGATGATGAATTAAGTGAATTTTATTATGATACAGAAAATGACTGGAAGATAAACTTATATTAAGTTTGCATTTCGCTTTTTATACATGTATAGAACCAGTTAAGTAAATCCTAAGAAAGTACTAAGCAAGCATTTAAACTAGAACTCCTTAATGGTGGTTTAATATCATCAGGAAGGAGTTTTTATTTATGAAATATATAAAAATTTTAACATTTTGTTTCCTACTGGCATGTTTAGGCTTTTATGTGGTAAGCGCAAAGGATATCGACAGGATAGGACAAAAACTGTTTCAAAAGGAGCCTGAAGAAAATAAGCAGCTAGAAAATGATGAATTAAATATAGATGTAAACAGCAGATATGCGATTCTTGTGGAACAGGATAGTGGTAGGGTCTTATATACAAAACAGGCAAAAAAACGGATACATCCAGCTTCTCTGACAAAAATAATGACTGTGTATCTCGCATTACAATCCATCACAGATGAAAATAAGATGGTTCAGGTTCCAGCAGATATATTTCCTAAATTAGAGGCTGAAAATGCATCAGTAGCTGGGTTTCAACCAAATGAAAATGTGCGAATCAAGGATTTATTATATGGCGCATTATTACCAAGTGGGGCAGATGCCTGTATCACATTAGCTCAAACAATCGATGGTAGTGAAGAGGCGTTTGTGAAACGCATGAATGAAACCGCAAAACAGTTAGGTATGCATGATACCCACTTTACTAATTGTACTGGTTTAGATGATGATCAGCATTACAGCAGTGTATATGATCTTCAATTATTATTACGTGAGGCTTTAAAAAATGATGCCTTTGCGGAAATATTTCATACAAAATCTTATGTTGTGGAAGGAGATCATGTTAATCCAACAGGATTCACGATGTATGGTACCATGTGGCAGACCATGGAAGTTCATAATTTATATTCAGATTTCTTGCTGGGTGGAAAGACTGGCTATACACCAGATGCAGGATTGTGTCTTGCTTCGCAGGGAAGTGTCGATGGAACACAATATTTATTAATTACCGCAGGTGCAGATGGCGATGCGGAAACAGAACCTTATCATATATTGGATGCGATAAAGGTGTATGAAAAAGTAAAAAAGGAATCATAAAGAGAGCCCTTTAATTGGATTAATCAAATAATTCTAACTTTTTCAACATATCCAGCACGCCTTCCTGTTGATTTGTTTTATATGACAGAATGCGTGCTTTTCTTTTCGTTTGATAGAACCCGTTTTTCATCGTAATTCCGATGCCAGCACTAGCTAACAGTTCTTCATCATTTCCACTATCACCAAAAAATAAGACATTAGATAGATCTAAAGATAAAGATTTGCATAATTGTTCCACAGCATAACATTTTCCAACATTGGATTTCACAATTTCAATCGCAAAACGGTTGATATAATAGAAATTATACTGGTGAGGGAAATCATGTTGTATCGTCTGTTTAAAACGCTCAAGTTTATGGTGGGAAGAAAAAAAGCATATTTTCGCTAAAACTGGCCAATTTGTTTTCGTCTGATGTTTTTGAAAATCTGTTTCTCTTAATAAACGAAAAGGATAGAAATTGCTTTTAGAGAAAGGCTTTGATAAAAACGTGCCTGCTTTTGTCGCATAATACAGCCATGGATTACAAACAGCATGATAGATTTGATGAATATTTGCATAAGCTGTGATATGCATATTTCTGGTATAAGATAAAATATCCTGTATTTCTGTTTCAGATAAATAATCAAATGATTGCATGGTATCATCTTTTACACGATGAATTTCCAAACCATTCGCACATATCGCATAACCATCAAATTCTTTCATCTTTAATTGTTCAATATAACCGGCAAGTTCATAGTAAAAACGACCGCTTGCAAGTACCAAACGATAACCTGCTTCCTGTAGCTGTATTAAATATTGTGCCGTTGCCTCTGTGATTTGTTTTCTATGATTTAATAATGTGCCATCTAGGTCACATACAATTACTTTTATTTTTGATATCTGTTGTTTCTCTATACTTAACTTCGTCATAATAACCCTCTTTGTCAAAATTATATCACACATACTGATAAAATAAGAAAGAAAGCGTATTAATTTCGTATGGTTTGTGACAGAAAATTTATTTCATAAATGTAAGAGCATTTACATTCCCCAAACAGTAAAAAATAAGCTATAATAATGCCTAGCGAAACAAAGGAGGAAGTTTTAATGATCACAACGATTAAGAAACGAGATGGCAGAGAGATTCATTTTTCACCAGAAAAAATTACAAGAGCTATTTTTCTAGCTGCGGACAGTGTTGCTAATGAAGAAGGCGTAAAGGCTGATTATGCGACGGCAGAAGAATTGACACAGCAGGTGGTAGGCTTTTTAAATAATACATATCAAAAGGATGTTCCAACCGTTGAAGAAGTGCAGGATGCGGTTGTAAAGGTATTGATTGAAAACGGACATGCACGTACCAGTGAAGCATATATTTTATATCGTGCAGAACGTAGTCGTATCCGTAACATGAAAACCAGATTGATGAAGAGCATTGAAGAAATTACATTCGCAGACAGCAATGATGCGGATATCAAACGTGAAAATGCTAATATCGATGGTAACACAGCAATGGGTACCATGTTACAGTATGGAAGTGCGGTATCAAAAGAATTCTGTATGAGCCAGTTAATGAACCCAATGCATGCAAGACTACATGAAAATGGAGATATTCATATCCATGATATGGACTTCATGAATATGGGTACATTGACTTGTTGTCAGATTGATTTAGAGAAATTATTTAATGGAGGTTTCTCTACAGGACATGGTCATTTAAGAGAACCACAGGATATCGCAAGCTATGCAGCACTTGCGGCAATTGCGATTCAAAGTGATCAAAATGATCAGCATGGTGGACAGAGTATTCCAGCATTTGATTTCTATTTAGCAAAGGGTGTTGCGAAAACATTCCGTAAAGAATATCGCAGTAATATCAACCGTGCACTGGAGTTGTTTGTTTCATTAGACAATAATGCGGATGAAGCATTCGCAAAGGTTGAAGAAAAAACGAACACAACAGCAAAACTTGATATGGAACCAGCATTTGTTGAAGCAATCAGAGAAATGCTGAGAAATGAATATCATTTAGATGATGAAAAAGTTGAACTGGTTGTGAACTTTACATATAAAGAATCCTTAAAAGCCACAAAGAAAAAGACATATCAAGCAATGGAAGGATTTGTACATAACTTAAATACTATGCATTCACGTGCAGGGGCACAGGTGCCATTTTCAAGTATTAACTTTGGTACCGATACATCCAGTGAAGGCCGTATGGTATCAGAAAACCTGATGCTTGCACAGGAAGCTGGATTAGGTCATGGTGAAACACCTATTTTCCCAATCCTTATTTTCAAGGTAAAAGAAGGTATCAACTACAATTCAGAAGATCCTAACTACGATTTATTCAAACTGGCAATGCGTGTATCAGCAAAACGTTTATTCCCTAATTTCAGCTTTATGGATGCACCATTTAACTTGCAATATTACAAACCAGGACACCCTGAAACAGAAACTACTTATATGGGATGTAGAACACGTGTTATGGGAAATATCAATGGTCCTGAAATTGCAACAGGCAGAGGAAATAACTCCTTTACAAGTATCAACCTGCCAAGACTTGGTATCAAACATGGTATCATCACAAACGGTGAATTCAATGAAGCAGGATTCTTTAATGAATTAGATGAATTGATGGAAATTGTGATCCAGCAGTTAATAGAACGTCTTCAGATTCAGGCAAAGAAAAAAGTGAAAAACTTCCCATTCTTGATGGGTCAGGGCGTATGGATTGGCAGTGAAAACCTTGGCTGGGAAGATACTTTGGAAGAAATGGTAAAACAGGGTACTTTGACAATTGGTTTCATTGGTCTTGCGGAATGTTTAAAAGCATTAATCGGAGAACATCATGGAGAAAGTGAACGTGCTCAGCAGTTAGGTCTGAAGATTGTTCGTCATATGCGTGAAGTATGTGATGAAGCAACTGAAAAATATCACTTGAACTTCTCATTGATTGCGACTCCTGCAGAAGGTTTATCAGGAAGATTTACACGTATTGATAAGAAAGTATACGGTATTATTCCAGGTGTTACAGATCGTGATTATTATACAAACTCTTTCCATATCCCAGTATATTATCATATTACTGCATTTAAGAAGATTCAAAAAGAAGCGCCTTACCATGAATTTACAAATGGTGGACATATCTCTTATGTAGAAGTTGATGGCGATCCTACAAATAACTTAGAGGCATTTGAAGCAATCGTTCGTTGTATGAAAGACAGTGGTATTGGTTATGGTTCTATTAACCATCCAGTAGATCGTGATCCTTGTTGTGGATATAGTGGTGTGATCGAAGGTCATATCTGTCCAAAATGTGGACGTGATGAAACAAAAGGCGAATATAAATTTGAAAAGATTCGTCGTATCACTGGCTATTTAGTAGGTACCGTTGATCGTTTCAATGACGCAAAAGCTGCGGAAGAAAGAGAACGCGTAAAGCATGGCTAATCAAATCCGATTAGCAGCACCTTTACAACAGGATAGCTTTGTGGATGGTCCGGGTATTCGTATGGTATTATGGACACAAGGATGTATGCATCATTGTCCTGGCTGTCATAATCCCCAAACACATGATATCCAAGGTGGTACCCTGTATGATATAGAGGATATCATGAAAGAAATGAAAGAAACACATCTACAAAGTGGTCTGACTTTATCTGGAGGAGAGCCTTTTCTACAGGCAGAAGCGCTACTTCCTATTGTACAATGTGCAAAAGAGATGCATTTAAATATCTGGGCATACAGTGGCTTTACTTTTGAAGAATTAGTACAAGATTCTGATAAAAAAGTCTTACTTGAACAAATAGATGTGCTCGTGGATGGCAAGTTTATGATGGATGAAAAAGACTATCGCTTAGTGTTTAAAGGCAGTAAGAATCAAAGAATCATAGATGTACAGGCTTCGCTGGAAAAAGGAAGTGTGATACTATCTTCTTATGATGATAAAAATCAAAATATAGATTAACAAATCAGCATTACCTGAATGAATACATTTGGGTAATGCTTTTTTATATACATTGCTATATACTTATATCGAAAGATAATGAAGTAAGTTTATGGAAGGGGTAGAGGTATTATGAGGACAGAAGACTTAGAGAAAATTACTCCATATACAAACGGAGTGTGGGATAAAGAAAATCTAATAGAGTACTTGATATGGAAGTGTGATCGGCGATTTAGTACTTGGATTGATGACTATTTTTCAAGCTATCTTAATGATTGGCAACTAGCTGAATTATTATTTGATATTGTTCTTGATGATGATTTTGATGGATCTGATGCACGTATGAGTGCTGCTTATTTCATCGCTCAACTTTCTGAAGATATTTTAAAAGAAAAGAAGGATTTGTTAATCAAAGCACAAGAAAATGAAGTGGAAGCATGCAGACCATTATCATATATAAAGAAATCATATGATTGGCTTTAGTTCATGAAAGATTATAAGAATACGAAAGGAACTATCATTATGGGTAGTTCTTTTTATTGAGGAAATAATTTATATTGATAGATACTTGTTTTATGCAGGTGCACTTTTGATACTTAAGGTAACATTTTTATACATTTTTGATAACAAGTAATAAAAAGACACCAATTCGTTTTTTTATCCACTTGTATAAAAACCATTAAAAGTACTATTTATTTAAATAAATACTATGCAAACGTATACAATCTATAAGATACCGTTTACAATCAAGATATTTCATACATATAAAAAAGATTAAAATAGATATCAAAATAAGTAGAAAACATTGAGTATGTAACAAAAGTGCACTCATTGTAAGAAAAAACGGTCGACGAAGAGGACTTTTATTTGTATAGTGTATGTGTCAGGTGGAAGTTGATGATATCCGCGGAAAAGACTTCTTACTGAAAAGAACATATGAATGTGAGGAAAAGGATATGAATAACGAAACAACAAAACAACAGGTTGATGAACGCTTAGAGGCTGTCTATAATGATAAAAAATTTTTTGGACACCCTAGAGGACTAGGCGCATTGGCAGCAGGAAACTTCTTTAACTCTTTTGCATGGGGTGGTGTCTATGCAATCTTGATTTACTACTTATATAGTCCATACACCAAGGGACTTGGTTTTACACAGGGTGAAGCAGCAAGTATGATTGCGGCAATGGGTGCTTGTAACTCATTATTCGTTATCGTAGGAAGCTGGTTATCCGATAGAGTATTAGGGCCACGTAAAGCATTGGTAGTAGGAAACGTTGTAAAAGCAATTTCTTTTGGATTATTGGCAGTTCCAGCTTTCTCTTTAACACAAGGAAGAGTATTCGCAGTGATTTCCTTAATTTTGATGTCACTTCCAATTATGGGTGCTTCTAACTCTTCTATGACTGGTTTAATGTATCGAAGTGATGATGATGGTCGTCGTGATGCCGCATTTACCATTCACAATGTCGCAAATACAATTACTGGTATGATTTCTCCAATTCTTGTAGGTTTCATAGGTATGAGTGATTATCACTTAGGTTTCTTCTTAAGCGCATTAGCAGCACTTGCTTATGGTTTGGTAATCTTATTTACAGGAAAACGTTTCTTTGGTCCCATCGGTGAAAAACCAGCAAATCCTGTATCTAAGGAAGAGTTAAAAAAAGCATTAGGATTATTCTTTGCGGTTGTATTGATCGTTGTCGCAATCATCTTAGTAACTGTAAAAATGGGTGTTATGAATTTTGATGGTGTATTAAATATCATTACCACATTCTCCTTTGTTATTCCCATCATCTTCTTATTTAAAATGTATACAAATAAAAACATCACAAGAGAAGAACATAGCAAAATGCTTCCATTTGTTAAAATCTGGTGCATTCAGTGTGTTGTTGCTGTAACTGGTGTATTGTTGAACACAGCCATGGCAGTATTTATCGAAGCAAAAGTCAATCGTAACTTCATGGGTATTGAATTTGCACCAGCAACTTTTACATCTATTTATAACTTAATCGGATTAATTGTTGCGACAGCATTCGTATATATCTGGGGTTCTACAAAATTTGGAAAGTTAAAAGTCACAAAGAAATTCTCTATTGGTATCTTCATCAATGCCGCAGCATTTGCCGTATTAGCTGTTCCTGTATTAACGGGTGGTAAAACAAGTTTATTCTCTCCATTATGGGTAATTGCTTACTATTTGATTCTGTCATTCGGTGATAACTTCATTAATCCTATCGGTATTTCTATGACCGCAAAGCTTGCGCCAAAATCATATGAAACACAGATGCAGTCCGCATGGTCACAGACAACTTCTATTGCAAATGGTATTAGTATTATCATCTTTAAATTCTTAACTACAGCTGATCAGCAGATGATGATTTTCCCAGCTATGGCAGTCGTATTGGTGATTACCGCATGCATCCTGATTATGATGTCTAAGAAAATTGATGAGGTAATTTAAGGAGAAACATTATGGAAAAGCAGCCTGAAATATTATGCGCAAAAATGATTGATCGTCGTCATTTGGAAGTATATTGGAATCAAAATGTTGTGAATTCAGAATATAGTGAAAATATAGGTGTTTATCAAGGAAAAAGGCGTATTGCAACTTATGATCGAAGTGATATTGAAGAATGGGATCGTGGTACAGTATATGAGCCAGAAAAATGTCGTACAACGTATTTCATGAATGAAGATATGGACATTGATCATATGGAGCAGTATTCCCTTGTAGTATTAAAAAATGTTCGTCAGGATCATATTCCGGCTTTGGAAGCAGATCCACATATCACTTATCCAATTAGCTATGAGCCATATTATACAAAATTCACAACATGTGAATGTGGTGTTGTAATCAAATCTTGTGACAGTGTCAGTGAGGAAGCACATCAAATGGCAAAAACCATTGTGGACTTCATGTTACTGAAACTGCCAGAAGCAAGTGCAATCTTAAAAGGGGCAGGTGCCCAGCTTGCAATTTATCCAAAACATCGTGATGCTTATGATATTCCAGAGCATCGTGCTGGATGTTTATTCTTACATCGTCCTGTGGAAGGCTTTGGTGGAACGATGGAGATTCCTACAACATCTATATCAGAAACAAACGTACTACATATCTTAGAAGGACCATATACAACAAGATATAAACATGAATGTATCCTGGTTCATGAATTTGCACATGCAGTTCATTTAATCGGTATTAATTATATGAAAGATACATCATTAGCAGATGAATTTAGAAATTTATATGCACGGGCTAAAGCAGATGGATTATGGCCAAATACATATGCAATTTCTAATTATGAAGAATACTTTGCGACTTTATCCACCGTCTGGTTTAACGTTATGGAGGAAGGAACAAATGGAACATGGGATGGTGTACGTGGACCAGTCAACACAAGAGCGGAATTAAAAGAATACGATCCACGTGCATACGCGTTCTTCGCAAAGATTTATTCACATGAGTATTTACCAGAACCATGGAATGAATATCAGGATTTATATGATATCCATGGAAATCCAAGAAATTAAAGAAAGAGGAATATAGAATGAGTAAACAAGATTTAAGTGTGATTGAACAGGATATAGAAGCATTATACCTGGGAAATCTAAAGACAGTAGAATTCGACTTAGATTTGCCAACAAGTGGGGCAAATGGATCAAGTATTACATGGTCATCCAGTGATGAACGTTATTTAGAATCAAATGGGAAAGTACACGTATTAGCATATGGAAAAGGAAAACGTGATGTCATTTTAACTGGTCATTTCTCATATGGAGAGGAAAGTTTAGAAAAAGAATATCTAGTAACGGTTTTAGAAGAAGAAAATAAAATCAAGGTAGAAAAGATTTATCCTATTGATGTAGATGCACAGTGTGGAAAAATGGTAAATCTGCCTACAGTTGCGATTGTTGTCACAGATGAACATAAAACAATCTCCCATTCTGTAAAATGGGATGATGGGGATACACAATGCTTTGATAAATTAGGAGATGTGGAAGTACATGGTGTACTTTTAGATACAAAAATTGATGTGGTTGCGAATATCCATGTTGTAGAAAAGATTGAAAACAAACAAGAGATACAAGAACGTGTTGTAGAAGATTTCAATAAAAAAGATGTAAATTTATTAGATGGTTCTGCCTTCAAAGAAGCACAGGATCGTATGTTGGAGGTATTATTGGCACAAGATGATGATCAGATGCTATATAACTTCCGTGCTGCTTCTGGATTAGATACAAAAGATGCGCCACAAATGATTGGATGGGATACACCAGATAGTAAGCTTCGTGGACATACAACAGGACACTATCTATCTGCCTTAGCACTATGCTATGCTGCGACAGGTAATGAAAAAATTAAAGAAAAAGCAGTTTATATGATCAAAGAGCTTGCGAAATGTCAGGAAGCATTTGGAATACTTGGTACCTGTCACAAAGGATTCTTAAGTGCATATGATGAAACACAGTTTGATTTATTAGAAAAGTTCACACCTTATCCTGAAATATGGGCACCATATTATACCTTACATAAAATCATGGCAGGTTTATTAGATTGTTTTGAATATGTAGGTATCAAAGAAGCATACAACATCGTTGACCAGCTGGGTGACTGGGTATATGCACGATTAAGCAGATTGGATAATAAAACATTAAAGAAAATGTGGGGAACTTATATTGCCGGGGAATTTGGCGGCATGAATGAAAGCATGGCAAAACTGTATCAGTTAAGTAAAAAATCAGAACATCTGGCAGCCGCAAAACTGTTTGATAACGACCGTCTGTTTTACCCAATGATTCGTAAAATTGATGCCATTGGAGGAATGCATGCCAACCAGCATATTCCACAGGTGATTGGCGCCATGAAGATTTATGAAGCAGGCAATGATAGGAAATATTATGAAATCGCAAAATATTTCTGGAATATTGTCACAAAGGCGCATATCTATGCAATCGGTGGTACTGGAGAAACGGAAATGTTCCACCAGCCAAACCGTATTGGAGCTTTATTAAGTGATAATACCGCAGAATCTTGTGCATCATACAATATGTTGAAACTGACAAAAGAATTATTCTTATATGAACCAAAGGCTTCTTATATGGATTATTATGAAAGAGCTATGCAGAACCATATTTTATCATCACTTGAAAAACGTCCAACAGGTGCAAGTACTTACTTTATGCCGTTAAGACCAGGTGGAAGAAAATCTTTTGATGTAGAAAACAGCTGCTGTCATGGTACAGGATTAGAAAACCATTTCCGTTATGGTGATGCAATTTATCACTATGGAAAAGATTGTGTATATGTGAATTTGTTCCTATCTTCTAAAGTTACATATCAAGGTGTTGAAATTATTCAGCATGTAGATGAAACAAAACCTCAGGATGTACACATTGAGGTAAACGGCAAGGGAGATTTCGCTTTAAAAATCCGTGTTCCATACTGGTGCCATGGAGAATATCAAGTAAATATGAATGATAAAATTGAAACTGTTTCTATGGACAAAGATGGCTATATCCAAATTCAAAAACAATGGAATAATGATCATGTTCATATTGTATTCGGTATTTCTTATGAACTTGAACAGACACCGGATCGTCCAGAAATTATGTCTTTACGTTATGGACCATATGTATTAGCTGCATTATCAGATGAACAAGATTATTTGAATCTTGCGTTAAAGAAGGATAACTTGTCTTCTGTAATGAAACAGAAAGATCATACATGTGAATTCTATGATGAAGCAGATGGATTAACATTTGTGCCAATTCATACAATTGATAAACAAGCATATCACGTATATTTTAAATTAGCGTAATAAATGAAAACCCCGCAGAACCCAATCATAACTTGAGGGTGTGGGGCTTTCTTTATATTAAGGAGGAATTTTTTATGAACAAGATTACACAATTACGTCAAATGATGGCGAAGCACCAGATAGAAGCTTTATTGATCAGTACACAGGCGAATGTATATTATGTTTCAGGATTTTATGCAGAAGCAGGTGTTGCGACCATTTTATTAACACAAAAGGATGCTTATCTGATGAGTGATGGGCGTTTTATGACAGAGGCAAAAGAAGCCACGAATGGTTTTGAGGTTGTTCGCTGGAAAGATGATATGTTTCAGGATTTAGGAAAATTGATAGATACGTTACGTATTCAGACAGTTTTTGTGGATGATGATTCTATTTCCTATGCACAGGCAAGTACATTGATGGCGAATACAAAAGCAATACTAAAGCCAGCCCCTAAAATGATTGAGCAAATGCGATCTATAAAAACAAAAGAAGAATTAGAAATTATACAAAAAGCTTGTCAGATTGTAGATGATGCATTTGAAGAAATATTAAAGTATATACGTCCTGGCATGAGTGAAGCGCAAGTACGAAATGAATTAGAGTTTCAGATGAGAAAACGTGGCGCAGAAAATTGTTCCTTTGAAACGATTATTGCAAGTGGAGTACGTGGTGCATTGCCACATGGTGTTGCCAGTGAAAAAATAATTGAAAAAGGTGATATGGTCACGATGGATTTCGGGGCATTATATCATCATTATTGTAGCGATATCACAAGAACGATTGCGATAGGTCAGCCAAATGAAGAATTAATAAAAATTTATAAGATTGTAAAAGATACTCAGGCAGTTATGGCACAACATTTAAAGGCAGGTATCATAAGTCATGATTTAGAAAAAGTCGGTAGAGATTATATTGAACAGCATGGATATGATTTAATACATGGACCTGGACATAGTTTTGGTTTAGAAATTCATGAAGCACCATTTATTTCATCAAAATCTGATGCAGTGTTTGAAGAAAATGTGGTTGTGACATTAGAACCAGGTATTTATGTGCCAGAACTTGGCGGTGTCCGTATCGAAGATGATTTCCTTGTGACAAAAGATGGATGCATTCAGTTAACACATGCGAATAAAGATTTGATAATTTTACCATTCTAATAGGATAGGAAAATGTATAAATGGATTTTCTGATTTATGCATATAAAAAATGTATTGTGTAGGTAATGATACTTCTTTTTTGAGTATGATAAAGATAGGTACAGTATTGGTACTAGATGAATTAGGTACCAATATACAAACAATGGCTTTAATGAATATTGTAAGTATAATGATGAGATAAATAAGAACGATATTTAAAGATATTGGATTCATATAGAACAATGTGCTTATTATATTGCGATATAGTAAAAATCATAGAAAATTCGATATGAAATAAATCCACTTATCTAGGAAAAAGTTTAAATCAAAAGTTTATAAGATATGAAACAGCCCATATAAAATAGGCTGTTTTTTTCACTTTTGAATCAAATAGCTTATGAAGTAATATAAATCCACCTAAAGTAAAAAAATGATATCGACAGATGGGATTCAGTTTGTTATAGTAACAATGAAAGAGTCCTTTATAAGGACAGAAAAGGTGATGAAATCATGTTTTACGTAAATCAACATCTGGAACAGCCTGTCGTATTTGAAAGCTGTGGTATCTTTATGGCAGATCAGCGCTGGCGCCATGAAAAAAGAATCATTGACAGTTATGAAATCATTATTGTTTATAATGGAACCTTATCTATGCGTGTGAATAACACGTGCTTTGATGTGCATGAAAATGAAATGCTGATCATTCCACCATTTAACTATCATGAAGGTGTCAACTATAGTGAAAAAGGATTGCGATTTTTCTGGTGTCATTTTTCTAATATATCCTTTGAACAAATGAGTAAAGAAACCGTAGAGGCATTAAGCAATAATGAAACATTTGCGCAAATGTTGCTATTGCCTGAATTTACAAATAAAATCAGTGTGAATCGAGCCAATATTTTGTTTCATCAATTATTAGATATCTATCAAGAAACACAGAATGGGATGTATCTTAACTACTTCATGACAAGTATTCTAATGGAATTATCTTATCAAACACATACATCTTATTTTCCAAATGGAAGAAAAGATAACTCAAATATTACACAACCAATCAGGGACTGGGTGCGTATCCATGCTTTAGAACATATTACCGTAGAATCTATCGCAGAAGAGTTTCGCTATAATAAAAGCTACCTTTCTCGTATGTTCAAAGAAAACGAAGGTATCAGTATAAAAGAATTAATCACAAAATATCGTATAGAATATGCGAAATCAATGCTTGTGAATACTAGTAAAGATATTATAGAAATTGCTTATGAAGCTGGATATGTAGATCCTAAATACTTTATGCGTGTATTTAAACGTGTGGAACAGGTAACACCAACGGTATATCGCAGAACATTTGCGCAAAAACATTTTAATAATAAGTAGGTGAAAAAGATGGATGATAAAAATAAAATACTGGAGGATATGGAAAGTATTAATTTAGGAAATTTGAATACCATAGAATTTGATTTGGTTTTACCACGGGTGGGAGAACATGGCAGTATGATTTCCTGGATATCCAGTGATACACGTTTTTTAAAACGCAATGGTAAAGTGATACAGCCAAGGCATGGCATGGGAAAGCGGGTTGTGACATTAACTGGTGTTTTTGAATTAGGAAGCTATAAGATGACAAAAGAATACACTGTCACGATTATGGAAGAAAATGATTCCTTTGAAGTTAGAGATCTTATGCCAATTATTGTACATGCGCAGATAAATGAAACTTTCTATTTACCAAATTCTGCAGTCATTACAACTGCTAATGACCTAAAACTATCACATACCATTGATTGGGAAGGAAAAGAGGCATGCTGTTTTGAAGAACCTGGAATCTATCAGATAAGAGGGCATCTTTTACAAAGCAATTTTCCTGTATCCGCAAAGATTATTGTACATAGAACTTATCAAAAACCTCTTTTACATAAAGAAAGAAACTGCATATCTTGTGAAGGGAATGTCGCACTGTTACCATCATCATTTCTTCAAGCTATGAGGCGTAAAGTAGATGCACTTTGTGAAATAGATGATGATCAGATGTTATATAATTTTCGTATGAATGCACATTTAGATTTACATAATGCACAGCCAATGATTGGATGGGATACTGTAGACAGTAAATTACGTGGGCATACAACTGGGCATTATTTATCAGCGTTAGCCCTATGTTATCGAGAAACCAAAGAGAAAAAGATTTTAAATAAAATACAATATATGATAGAAGAATTAGGGAAATGTCAGGAGGCGATTGCTCATATTGAGGGGTATCATGAAGGATATCTAGGAGGAATAGAGGAAAGTCAGTATGATGCATTAGAGAACTTTGCGCATTATCCAGAAATATGGGCACCATATTATTCTTTACATAAAATATTAGCAGGATTATTAGACTGTTACCAATATACATACATAGAAAAAGCGAAACAGATTGCGGAAAGATTAGGAAACTGGGTTGTAAATCGTCTGGCTGATATAGATAAGGCCTCATTGAAAAGAATGTGGGGGATTTATATTGCTGGAGAATATGGCGGAATGAATGAGTCCCTTGCACAGCTTTATCAATTAACTGGGGATATCCGTTTCCTTCAAACTGCAATGAAATTTGATAACGATCGTTTGATGGTACCATTACAACAAGATGTAGATGCACTATGCTGGATACATGTGAATCAACATATTCCACAGGTTATAGGCGCATTAAAGATATTTGAAGGATCTCATCAAGAAAAATATTATACGATCGCAAAAAGGTTCTGGGATTTTGTTGTAGAAGCACATACATATACCAATGGAAGTATTGGCGAAGGCGAAATCTTTCATGAACCATATGCAATCGCTTCTATGATTGATGATAATACAGGAGAAACATGTGCTTCTTATAATATGTTAAAATTAACCAAAGAACTATTTTCTTATGAACCAAATGTAAAATATATGGACTATTATGAACGATGCATGGTAAATCATATACTTGCTACACAAATACAAGATATTCCTGAAGCAAGTACGTATTTCTTTCCATTAGAGCCCGGTTCTAAAAAATCTTATACAGATGAGAATAGCTGTTGTCATGGGACAGGCTTAGAAAATCATTTCAAATATAGTGAAGCAATTTATTTCGTAAATAAGGATGATGTATATATCAATCTATTTATATCGTCTGTTTTATACTTTGATAAACAGGATGTAAGCGTAGAGATGAAAGTGAAAGAAGAATGCCCTGAAGATATTCATATTAAATTTATCGGAGCTAAGAAATGTAAACTGCATATCCGTGTACCATATTGGCATAGGGGAGATATACTTGTCACAATCAATGGTGTTCTTCAAAAAACAATTATAGAAGATGGATATATTGTAATGGACCAATTATGGGAAAATACAGAGATTCATATACAATATCATTGTTCTTATTTTATAGAAGAAACACCTGATCGTTCTGATATTATATCTATTCATTATGGTCCTTATGTGTTGGCCGTTATCAGTCAAAGCCAGGAATATATCCAATATCAAATACAGGATATAGAGAAGCAAATTAGTAAGCAACCACAGGAATTAAAATTTTATGATTTGGTGAACAGGGTAGAATTATTGCCATTATTTCAAATTGACCAACAGAGTTATCATGTATATGTGAAAAAAGGATAAAGAAAAGATAAGGTATTAGTTAGTAAAACGGATAGATTTAATATCGTTTTGCTCTTAAAATATGGAAAATGTAATGGTTGAATAAAATAAGAATAATTCTTAAAATTATATTGAAAATCTATTGACATATGAAAAAAACAGAGCTATAATAAGAACGGTTCTTAAGATTGGAGGTCGATAGGATGTATAAATCATCGAAACAGCGTGATTTGATCATGAATTATATGAAGCAAATCAATGGGCATGTGACTGCTGAACAAATCTTTAATGATTTAAATGCGAATGGCACAAAAATCAGTTTAGCCACTGTTTATCGAAACTTAAATATTTTATGTGATTTGCATGAAATAAAGAAAATTGCTCATCCTATTGAAGGATACCAATACGATAAGACATGTAAACCACACTATCATCTGCATTGTATTAAATGTGATCGTATTCTTGATTTAGATATCCCATATAAAGAGGATTTTAATAAGGAAATGTCAGAAGCAACAGGGCTTCCAATCACGACACATGATATGATGGTAGAAGGTATTTGTGAGGATTGTTTAAAAAAGCATTAATATTGGATGCAACCGTAGAGAACGGTGAATCATAGGTAAAGTTAAAAAAACATAGGAGGAAATGAAAATGGAATTAAAAGGATCAAAAACTGAACAGAATTTAATGGCAGCATTTGCTGGTGAAAGCCAGGCTAGAAACAAGTATACTTATTATGCTCAGATGGCTCGTGAAGAAGGTATGGAACAAATCGCTGATATCTTCGAAGAAACAGCTCGTAACGAACAAGAACATGCAAAATTATGGTTTAAAGCATTACATGGTGATAAAGTTCCTACAACTGCAGTAAACTTGGAAGATGCAGCTGCTGGTGAAAACTACGAATGGACAGATATGTACAAAGGTTTCGCTGAAACAGCTAAAGAAGAAGGATTTGCTAAAATCGCTTTCCAGATGGAACAAGTTGCTAAAATTGAAAAACACCACGAAGAAAGATACTTAGCATTATTAGAAAATGTAAAGAATGGTAAAGTATTTGAAAAAGATGAACCAACTGTTTGGGTATGTGATATCTGTGGATACCGTCACGAAGGCGTAAAAGCACCAGGTGCTTGCCCAGTTTGTGGCTATTCAGGAGCTCACTTCGCTGAAGAAGCTAAAAACTATTAATATAATGAAAAAGAATGTATGAGATGATGTAAAGTGTACCCTTTGTCAAGGACAATTAAAAAAAAACCAGTGTAAATCTTAA